>NZ_JBFROH010000012.1:0-125035 GCF_041471425.1 Vibrio sp. 10N.261.52.C2
CTTAAGGTTCTGTCTATGAAGCTCCCTAAATTTAAGAAAAAACTGCACCTTATAACCTCGCTGCTAACCTAAAATTTTGATACACTCCACCACAGGAAATACAATATACGAATTACTATGAAGCTTTATACGATCCAACATTCATTGGCACTTCTTAGCATTCAATTAATCATAACAAGTTGGTGTCTATTCACATACTCTCATTTACCAAACACTGTTCTTAATTCTATGATTTTGGTTATGTTTGTATTTTTATTAACTACTTATACTCTTCCGTCAAAAAATAGACTATTTTCAAATAAACAGCATGAGTTCATTATTACACTTATAAGTAGTTATGGCGTTTCAGCTCTATTTATTACACTCATCCGAATAGATTACTCTCGTCCTGCTTTGCTTATAGGGGCTGCCTTAACCTTTATTTGGATTCTCATCTATTATCGTTTACATAAAAAACAAAAAATTACACTATATTCTCTTACTGGATCAGTAGATAGTGTTGACTCACGTTATAAAAACATTACCATATATCAGTATCAAAAAGACATATCACTACATCAAATCAAAAAAAACTCCGATGGACTGGTTACTAATCTCCATGAAATACACTCAAGAGATACAGCTCAATTCCTTGCAGATTGTGCTCTTGCTCAAATACCCGTTTATCATTCGGAAGTGATTACTGAGCGATTAAATAAACAAGTATCAACTACTCATTTATCCGAAACCACCTTACAATCTCTCATCCCAAACTCTATATACTTAAAAATAAAGCCCGTACTAGAAGCAACTCTTATCTTACTATTTTTGCCTATAACTCTTATTTTATGCTCTATTATTTCAGCTCTACTTTATATACAAGATCCAGGAAAAGTAATATACACCCAAACTCGAGTTGGAAAAAATGGTACAACATTTACTCTGTATAAATTCAGAACCATGTACAATTCAGCATCAATCAAAAGTACACAATTTGCTACTCAAGAAAAACATCGAATTCATATTATTGGTGCTTGGTTAAGAAAATTTAGATTGGATGAAATACCGCAGTTTTATAATGTATTAAAGGGAGATATGTCCCTAATTGGCCCTCGACCTGAGCAACCTGAATTTGTTAAGTCCTACAAACAGCAAATCCCATTTTACAACTATCGCCATACGGTAAAGCCAGGAATCACCGGCTGGGCACAGATAAATCAAGGATATACCGACAATTCAGAATCAACGCAGACAAAGCTAGGCTATGATATCTATTATATTAAGCACTACAGCTTCGAGTTAGATTTAACTATCGCAATAAAAACGGTTAGGACCTTACTAACAACTGATGGATCTGCGTAATGAAGCAAAAAAAAGTAGTACATATACTCATTGACAATGCCACTCGACTTGAATTTTTCCAACGAGTCCTTAAGAATGAAAATACTACACCCTCTTATGTACTTCATTCGAACATCTATACCTATGTGCTAGCAAAAACAAAAAAGTATCCTGGCAGCCATATTTTACTTAGACAAAGTAAAGTTAAGAAAAACACAGTACAGTCAAGCATTGAAGAGATTAAGGGACAAAGAGAATATCACTATGGTATTAACCGAAGTAACTTTAAAAAATTAGTAGAACCAAATGATGAACTATGGGTATTCTCAGGATTTCAATACGTCGCTTTAGAAATAAAGACTACACATCATAATATTCGTTACTTTGAAATAGCTAATTTCCCGAATAAATACCAGTCAAGTTATACAGGGGTAAATGCGGATGCAGATCATCATCATAAAATAGAAGAATTGCGAAGAACTCGTACTGTGACGCCTAGAGAAATAGAACTGCTAAAAAAACGATTACTAACTTTTCGTCCACCACACGTTGACTCATCAATATTAAGCAAAGCTCTAGAACAGTTTGTGAACCTGATAGGTTTTTATTGCCTAAAAACAACAGCACCTCATTCATCACCCTTGCAGCAATTAAAAACAGCAATAGAGATCTATCGAGTTAGAAAGGTAATTCATAGCCATAAGAGCTTACAACACCCAAGTAATTTCAATTTATTCATAGGTCAAGTAGCACAAGATTCACAAACCCTATTTCAATCTAATACAAATGCCATTGATTCAATTAAAAAAGCACACCAAGACTCAGAATCAAAAGGACTCCCCCTTATCGTTCGGCTTCACCCTGGAGAAAAACAACTTTGCGTAATACAGGAACAAATCCATTTTTGTAAACAAGAAGGCATCCTCATTTGCAACCAAGGAGCTTTACTTGAAAGCGTTCTTCAAAGTGAGCATATATATACAATAAACTCCACTGGAGGGTTACATTCTTTACTCCTTGAAAAACCAGTAACCCTTTATGGCAACAGTTTTTATCAAGATTGGAAAGCCAGCGATGTTGTCCTTTACCACCAATATTTACTTCAAGAGCTGTACTCTCCTACCCCATAAAAGGAAACAATAGTGAACATAATTACTACATCCACCAAAGTTGGGGATAATGCTCAACTCTCATTTAAGAAAGTAGGGGTACTAGATATCCGACGCAAATCAATCCCGGAACTATGTGAAGATAAGCGAGTTTTAGTGGTTGGCTGTGTAGATATGATTGATATGCTCTCTATGCAAAAGTACATAGAACAAGGAGAACATCAATTCCACAATATTTCCCAGAAAGCCAGCTATACGGCAGGACTTGATATCAATGAAAAGGGCGTTAAATTACTGCAAGAAAAAGGATACCATGTTGATCATTGCGACATATTCAACGGTCAAAGTAAGTATCTAGAGGAAGAGTATGATTATGTCGTTTTGTCTCATGTTTTAGAGCATATGATTGATTTAACGGGCTTCATAAACAAAGTAATGAACACTGTAAAAACCAAACAAGTTATTTTTGCGGTACCAAATGCATACAATATAAAACATGCGCTCCCCGCTCTATTACTACAAAGAGAAAAAGTCAGTAATGACCACTATTACACTTTTACACCAATCACCTTTGTAAAGCTTATCAAAGGATTGAACTTTGAAGTAAAAGCACTATATTTTGATCAAGATAGAAGAATAAAATCAGGTAAAAAACACCGAGTATTGGGAACCTTATGGTCAATAGTAAAGTCAAAACTATTCACACACAGCGGTGATATTGTTTTAATTGCTCAATATAAGAATTAACTTTTCTGTACGCTCCTTTGAAAATTACATGAAAAGTAAGCCGTGAATAAAGTATAAATCGTTTTTCCTCCAATCGAGGTTAACACAGCCCCCCATACTCCATAGTTAATAGTTAACACAGCGAGTAAAACAAAAACGACTAGTGCTGACATAATTGTTGAAATAGTAATATAGCCTAATTTATTTTGGGCTATTAAAAAGCTTTCAGTCCACCCCAAAAAAGCTGCAGGAATCAGCAATAGTGAGCTATAAATCAATAATTCATGAAAAGATACATACTCCTCCCCAAACATCCTCATAATATCTTCACTGGAAACAAATATAATCATTACACCAAACAGCATGGTAACGACAGGAAAGAATGCCCCCACATAACCCAACTTCAATACTGCTTTTGAATCTTTAAGACTCACCGCTTTAGTAAAACGAGGTAAGAGTAATATTCTTGCTCCAACAACTACAAAGAACAAAACATTCATTAAACGAGCAGTAACTCCCATCACTGCAATACTCTTATCATCTAACCAAAATGAAGATAAAGGCAGCACCAGATGTGTAACCGCAAGACCAAGAACCATAATCGACAGGTATGGCAATGTGCTTTTGAATGTCTTATTTAACTCAGCAACTGATATTCGACTAAACCCTATATCACCCATTTTAATCAAATAACCTAGCGCAATAACTAGCGTCAAAAAGACACTAAAAGAATACAATTTAATAAGAGAATATTTAGGTACACTCAGAACTAAAACAACAAATATAAAAGGTTGTAAAACAAATTGAAAAAACGCCCCCAAAGGAGCTTTATTATGACCTTGAAATATAGTCATCGTTAAAAAAAACAATGACATTGCGTATATTTCAAATAAACCTAGTTCAACAGTTAAGTCAAGCAACCTAACTAACACCCCAAAATACAATCCAAAACAGATCAATGCACCCAATAAGGAAAGCAAAAAAGCAGCAGAAATAGCGCAGTATTTTTCTTTTAAGTCATAACTGGCGGCAATATTCTTTACGAGTAATCGCCCCCCTCCCAATGTAGCCAATTGTGATACAAAAACAAGAATACCGAGAGAAATAAAATATTGCCCAATAATCTCTGGTTGATATAAGCGAACCAGTAATAAGTTAACTAGTAAAGCCCCGATTGCCCCTGTAACCTTAAGAGAACCAAGTTGAACCCCCTGCTTAATTAATCCGCTCGACTTACCTAGGCTATTCCTCACTACACCCTATCTCCAGAACCCTTGCCTGAAACTGTCTGTATAATATAAAGAAAATAGAGTTTTACTGATAACTTTTGAATCATCTTTTTATCCCACTCCGCCAGCAACTTAGGTGTCGACATATCGATATCATTAATTTGAGCTAAACCCGTTACACCAGGCCTAACAGAGAGAACCCCTCTTGATTCTCTCTCGTCAATCAGTTTTTGTTGGTTAAACAAACATGGCCTTGGACCGACTAAGCTCATTTCACCTTTAAGCACGTTGTACAGCTGAGGCAGCTCATCAAGTTTGGTTTTACGCAGGAATCCACCAAGCTTAGTCACTGAACTCGCTCCAACTAAATGAGTCGCTACAGACTTGGTTTCGACTGGCATGGTGCGGAATTTGACCAAGGTGAAAGGTTTTTTGTTACGACCTACACGGGTCTGAAAAAAGACAGGCGACCCCGTATCAAAGTAACCAAGGATACAAATAATGAGAAATACTGGCCATAGGAACAGCAGGCCAAAGAAAGCAAAAACAAAATCTAACAAACGAATCAAAATATGTGTCCTATCAAATTCGGATTGAAAACATGGGGCGCTATAAGCACCACTAATCAACAAAAGGATACCTGAAGAATTTATGGATATGAAAGCCATAAGCTACCTAAAACGCATCAATGCGACTTCAAGTATACTTCTACGGTTTTATTGATCCCCTCTTCGAAAGTAACCGGAGGGGTCCAACCCAAGATCTCTTTGGTGTGACAAGTTTCTACTTGAAGGTTAGCACATACTCTTTGGGCTAAATGCTGCTTTCGCAATACAGACGCGCCTACCCTTATCCAAGACATTGGGATCGGTAAAAGCCTCGATGATTTGTCCATTGAAAGCGCAATAGCTCTTATTAATTGACTCGTCGAGACATCCTGGCTATCAGAAGCCAAGAAGGTATGCCCTGGTGCAGAGGGGTGCTCACAACAAGTTAATATTAAACTTGATAAGTTATCTATATACACCAAGCTTCTTTTGTTATGAATCGCGCCAAATGGAAGTGGCATGCCCTTTTCAACCATACGCATAATTGATAAGAAATTTGCTTTCACACCTGGCCCATAAACCAGTGGGGGCCTAACAATCACCACTTCTAAGCCCGTTTCTTTTGAGAGCTTCGTTAGCGCAACTTCCGCTTCATACTTACTCAAACCGTAAGGATCTTTCGGGATGTTATCTAGATTAGGTAAAAAAGGTGAACCAGGTTCGGTAAGCTCACCGTTAACTTTAATAGAGCTGACGAATACAAACCGTTTAACACCGGCTTCAGCGGCTTGCTTCGCTAAGTTCAAAGTGCCAAGGGTGTTGATATCTCGATAGGCAGCCAAAGCATCTTGCTCACCTTCGTTCATTTGATGCACTCGGGCAGCACAATGAACAATACAATCTACACCTTTGAATGCATCAGACCAGTCAGTTTTAGGCCCAATAGATGAAACAAAAAAACAATTATGTTGTGTTCTGGAAGTCCTGCGCACAACAGGCACAACAGCCCAACCACGCTCTTCTGCTAGCTGAACCACTCGAGCACCAACAAACCCCGTACTACCAGTCACCAAAACTTTCATGATAAGAACGCCTAAAAGTCGAACATTTAATAAACAAAATCAACAGCAAAAGTACTGGACGCCCATAACCACCAATTACAACTAGCTTAGCGCACTTAAGAACATTAAAATACCCACACTTAGAATCGTAACATTTCGCTAGTAAGCTCTAAAATACATCAAGGAACATAATGATAAATCCAATACGACTTCTCCTAAACGCTAAACGCTAAACGCAAAAATAAGCGCATTATCAGTATTGGATACGATGTATTTGCAATAACGATATCCATTTATCTAGCGATAGCACTACGCCTTGGAAAGCCTACATTCGACATTGGGATAAATGAGATTACAACCCTCATCCTCACAATATCTATCACTGTCTTCAGTTTCGCCAAACTCGGAATGTATCGTGCCGTACTACGATATATGATGTTTCCGGCCGTCGGGAACATCTTCCTTGCAGTATTGATTTCATCGTTAACACTAGTCATGAGTGGATTCTTTTTCCACACATTTATACCAAGAAGTGTTCCATTTATTTATGCTGGGCTGGCAATATTAACATTAGGAGGACCAAGGATCGTAATTAGATCTATTTATCATCAAATTTACAAGCGTAAGAAACCAAACGTATTCATCTACGGTGCGGGGTCAACAGGAAGAGAGTTGGCATACGCTTTAATACATGGTGATGAGTACAACCCCGTAGTGTTATTAGATGATGATCCAAATAAGATAGGGCATATACTTTTTGGTATAAAAGTTCATCACCCCGATGAGTTTGAACACCTTCAGTCTTTATACCAGCCGGTAAAATTACTATTGGCAATGAATAATATAAATAAAGGAAAAAGGCTGAGACTAGTAGAGAAGCTGTCACACTGGCCTATAGCAGTACAATCGGTTCCATCAGTTGAGGATATAGCTGCAGGAAAAGCATCCGCAACCGAAATAAAAGATCTAGATGTAGCTGACTTACTGGGAAGAGAACCAATTAGCCCTAATAATGAACTTTTAACCAAAAACATTTTCAACAAAAATGTAATGGTTACTGGTGCAGGGGGGTCAATAGGCTCAGAATTGTGCCGCCAAATCTTAATACAGCAACCGAAAAAACTCATCCTATTTGAGTTAAATGAATATAACCTATACAAAATAGAGCAAGAACTAAATGCGATTAAAGTTAGTTTAAAAAGTGATACTGAAATTATTGCTGCATTAGGATCAGTTCAAAGGCAAAACCGTCTTGAAAAACTAATGAACACATACGATATAGAGACTTTATATCATGCGGCAGCATACAAACATGTTCCCTTGGTAGAAGACAACATCGTTGAAGGAGTAAGAAACAACGTTTTTGGTACGCTAGCCTGTGCACAAGCTGCTATAGAAACAGGAGTCCAGAACTTTACTTTAATATCTACCGACAAAGCCGTTCGACCAACGAATATAATGGGTGCAACAAAGAGAATGGCTGAATTAGTTCTACAAGCTCTAGCTGAAAAACAAGTCGGTATAAACTTCACGATGGTCCGCTTCGGGAACGTGCTCGGGTCTTCAGGGTCCGTCGTCCCCTTATTCAAAAAACAAATCAAGGCCGGGGGGCCGGTAACTGTGACACACCCCGACATTATCCGTTATTTTATGCTTATACCCGAAGCAGCTCAACTCGTCATCCAAGCAGGGACGATGGGACATAATGGGCAAGTTTTTGTTCTAGACATGGGAGAGCCCATTAAAATTCTTGACCTAGCAAAACGTATGATACATTTAATGGGTATGAAAGAAACTACAGAAGGTAGAACTGAAGAGGGAGACATCAATATTGAATTCACCGGTCTACGGCCGGGAGAAAAACTGTACGAGGAGTTATTAATTGGTGACAATGTTGAAGGAACAAGCCACCCCAAAATAATGACAGCAATAGAAGACAAACTTAACTGGGCTGATATGACAGCCTTACTAAGTGAAATTGACAACTATTGCCACGACTTTGATACAGACTCTATTCGTATCGTTCTAGCACGGTATTGCAACCTGACCAATTGATTAAGACCTGCGCCTTGGATCGACTTTGTGTATCCAAGGCAGCAAAGCAGAAAACAGGCTATTGGGGATAATTGCTCGCAACATAGGGAAACATAGGGCAATATAAGAAAATAATCTAGGATCATTTTGTCTGACGGCAGCAAAACCTATCTTTGCTCGATTCCATGCTACGCTAAACGTATTTTTTGTCTTTAAATTTTTATCAAGACGATAATAAATTAACTTTTCAGGCAAATTAGCGAAAGTAAGGCCTCTTGAAGCAGCCCTAATCCAAAGTTCGTAGTCGTCTTGTCTTCTTGGGATACTTTCAGAATAACCACCAACTCGTATAATAGAACTCTTTCGAAATATCACTGTAGGGTGGACTATTGGGCAACACCAAATAAGACGTTTAATACTTGAATGCTCTTTGGGGACTATCAGTTCATCATAAACATCGCCAGCCTGTGAAATAACATCACAATCTGATCCACAAATATCTATATCAGTATTATTTTGTAAGAAATGAACTTGCTTTTCAAATCTATTTGTCTTACAAATATCATCAGTATCCATTCTAACGACAAGCTCATACTTACATTCGCGTAACCCGATGTTCAACGCTTTCGCTAAGCCCACATTCTTATCGATAGCAACTTCAAATATTGGAATAAAATCGATCCAATAGGATAAAATGGATTTCAACTCTTGACGTATAGGACCATCAATAACAATAATGACTTCTTCTGGGGCTAACGTCTGTTCGAATATACTGCGAAGACATAAATCTAAATAATGAGGATCTTCACCATCGTATAAAGAAAGTAGCACACTGAACTGTCCTCGATTATCATTCATATTCGCGCTCTCTAAGTGTTGTTTGCTTTTCATGAAACAAGATCCAAAAATTATATGCGATAATCAAGCCTGTCAAAATAAAATAGAACAAAAACACCTCGAACCAAGCTTCAAAGTAAAAAGCTAAACATGTTAGAACATAAACGTTTCCAGTATCCAGGGCTTCATAGGTTATTTTTAGTATTTTAAATTTTACTCCAGCCCCAGCCCTTTTCGCATATCCTTTAAGCCAAGGAAAATAGTGAACCCTTAACATTGAGATAAATGAGTTGTAGACAATACCAACGGCGCCGCACATTACAATCCAATGCTGAATGTCACTAAAACTATACCCTAGGCTAAGCTTACTGTATATGAGCAATAGATACACGGTCGAACAGAACCTATCTATTGAAACATCTAAAAAAGCTCCAAACACGCTAGTTTTCTTTGTAGCCCTAGCCAGAGAACCGTCCGTGCAATCAAGAACGTAACTAATAACCCAGAAAACCAAAGTATAGAGATACCAACCTGCTACAAAAAAGAAACCTCCAAAAATAAAAAACAGTAAGGACAATACAGTTACAGTATTAGGTGATAACCTACATTTATAGGCTAGAAGAAAAAAAGGGTATGACATATTTTGATAAATATGTTTAACGCACCACATAGACACTGGAGCTTTAAACTTCTCAAAATCAGAGAAACTAATATTCACTTTGCGATTCCTAAATTTTATATTTTTTATAACTTTCAGATAACTTTTGATTGTCTAACAACCAACTCCTAATAGAGGCATTTACCAATCGAGAACCAAACAGAAGCAAAATAGCGCTGTGCGTAGGTATAGGGTTAATAGAATACACTAAGAAAAGAGATACTAATAAAAACAAATAAAGCAACGAAGATGAAACATCAATAACTTGAGTTGAATCAATTCTTATTGACTCCAAAAAATCAAATTTATTATCGGTAAAAGCAACATATTCAATAAAAACCGCATATAGTAAAACTGTTGAAACGAAAACTATAGCGTAATAAGGTGAAATGAGAGTAAATACTAATAGAGATACCAATATAGTCATGATATCAGCTAAGTATCTATACGTTGGCTTCAAGTTTTTTTTAATTATTCTTCTATCCGTATTATTTATCTCTAAATCTTCTGATTCAAGCTTTTTAATCTGCTCATTTTGAAGTCTTGAAAAGTATACTTGAATAGAGGTGTTAAAAATATACAACACAGCTGTTGCTGTTATTAATAATGTAATATATTGATTTTTCGTTACACTTTCACCAAGCAACTCAGGAACATTAAAGTCACTCGCCAGTAATAAAAATATCTTTATAGGAATGAACATTATAGCCAACTTCAAGTACTTACTTGAAAATTGTAGTATCGACAATGTCATAATCTTCGTCGAAAAAATTTTCGTATACTCAAGGTAAAAGTACGTAAAGGATTTAAACTTTGAATGCAAACGCCCTAGTAAGTAAGTCACTTTTTTTATCATGATAAATTTACCAATCTAATTATTTCAGACACCACTCGCTCAGATGATCTCCCATCTTCATAAGGATTATATTTTCGATTAAACTCTAAATAAACATCAGCTTCAATAGAAAAGCCAGATAATACAGCTTGAAGTATGCCATAAAGCTCAATATATGAGTATGTCCGAAAACAAGGAAATGTCTCATCAATTTCTAGGTAAGCCCCTCTTGACTTATTCATGTAGCGTTCAAAGTCATAAAGGTAGCAAATTATAGGTCGTTTTAATAGTGCGAAGTCAAATATCAAGCTTGAGTAGTCAGTGATTAGTATATCCGAGATACCTAGTATTTCATTAACATCATTATGGTTGGATACATCTATAACATTTTCGTTAAAAACAGAGGTATTGGTAAAGTAATGCCCTCGGTAAAGTACAACAGCATTACCTGAAGAGCGACTGATCTCATCTAATTTTTGATTCAAATGACATGCGTTATTCGTCTCACTGTACTTATCAGAAAAAATCGAATCTCGATATGTTGGAGCATATAGAACTACCTTTTTTCCTTCTGGAATCCCTAGTCGTTCCTTTAGACGCTTAATTCTCATCGAATCAAAACCATTAATCAGTCGATCGCTTCTCGGATAACCGTATTCCAACACCTGATTTTGTTCTAAAAAGAAAGCACTTTTAAATTTATCAGTTGCATAATGGGAGGGAGATAAGAACAAATTAATACTTTTAGATTGCTGTTGATAAATATAACTTCTAGCAAGTGGAGTTATTGATGTATCCTCGGTTATACTTATATCGCAGCCAAGCTTTTTAATCGGTGTTCCATGCCAACACTGAACGAAAGTTTGGTTTTTAGATTTATGTATCGACTTAGGTAATCGGCAATTACTAACCCATATTAGACTCTCTCGATAAGCTTTATAATATTCATTAGTATTAAATTTAACAACTTTAGTTCGTTTTCTTGCTATTAGATGTTCGTATTTACCATAATTATTGGAGTCTACCACCCAAACATATGACAAGTTTAAACAATCAAATTTATCACACAGAGTGTTATAAATTGCTAGTGGCGAGTCAGAAACAGAACGACCATTAAAACTCTCGAAAATAACAGTTCTAGGCTTGACATTTACACCTAAATACTTTGTAACAAAAATCAATTTCAACAGTTTTAATGTAAGAAAATGCCAAATAATATCTAGAGATTTAAACTTACCCTCTAACCACCCGCATAGACTAGACTTAATTCCCTCCACATTACATACCTAATTTTGATTTAATTAGCTTAAGATAAAAATTAACAACTTTAATTTTTGAGTGTTTAACTTTAATACTAGCTAATTTTTCTGAAATTAACTTACCTGATTGACCAAGGTTTTCTGAGGGTAAGTAATCTTGCATGAATTCTTTGACATCGCTGCCGACTGGTTTTCCTTCGGAGATAAATCTATGAACCTCATCAATGCTATCCGCATGTAGCCCTATATTATTCTCAAAAATATATGCCTCTGCTGAGCCTTTTACATACTTTATGACTCGATCTTTAAGTATCCAACGTGGAAATATAACAGGAATACCTAATGCCCAAGCTTCATAAACCATAGTGCCAAAATCAGAAATGACAAAATCTGCTTCAGCTAATGGGTTCTCGGTCGCCTCTTTAGACTTACGGTTACGAGGATGTAAGGCTACCGTATAGTTATATTTATTAGACATACCATCAGTATATTCTGCGAACTTCGGATATGTTGAGGTTGACTCATTTTCTTCACCACGCTTTCTATAATCATGCGTAGGGGCCCAAAGAACATTGATTTTTTTTTCCTTCGCCTTTGGAGCTTCTAAATATAAATTTCTTTGAGCTAGTAAAACATCTAGACGAGGCCATCCTACTACGTGGATTTGTTCAGGTGATAATGTCACTCCATCTTGACTAAGTAGCTTTCTCTTCAACCAAGGACCTGGAACAAATATATGCTCAAACTTGTTTATCATTCGCCCATCAGTATCTTTCATCGATAAGTAGTTTTTATCTGCAACCCCATGAGACATTAGCACATCAGCTTCTTGACGGATAAAATATGTGAAATTTATGCATCTTGGGTGGTATAAATGAGTACTTAAGTATTTTTTCTTATCTAAGTACATTGTAATAGGGTTACTAATGCTTTTCTGTACCTTTTGATAAGATTTATTTAGATTCTTTTTAAAGTTAATTTTATTCATCTCTCGCCCCATATTATCTTATAATACATTTTTTATATTATGGATGAAAATATTTGTTGAATCGCCTTTTTGTAAATCACCTAAATAGTTCACTTTGACACTCTTCAATATTTCACGATTATAATTATTAATTCTAGCATCTAAATCTTGATACAAATCAGGCATATTAGTAACCGACACTAAAATTCCATCATTTTTTGCTAGTTCGGGGATACCCTCACTCCTATCTACAGAAAACATGTCTACAACGCAATATGGCTTCTCATGCACTAGATAATCTACGATCACAGATGAGTTATCAAAAATTGAAAACTCCACATTTTGATAAAAAGAATTTATATCACCCTCTTCAATATAAAATCCATCAGAATGAGAACTCAAAGCTCTAACGATCTCATCATGATATTTTTTGTGCGTTGATGATTGAGAACCTAAGCTAGGATGAGGCTTGTACAGTAAAGAATACTTACCACTCCGCAATATCTTTTTGACCATTTCCAAGGCTTCAATTCCAATAGATGAGTAATTCATCTCACTATGGGTTCCTTCCCATGTAGGAGCATATAAGATAACTCTCTTATCTTTAGGCAATGACAGATCTCTATATTTTATAAAGTCAAGTTGAGGACGCCCAACCTTGATAAACTTCTCCTCATCAAATCTAGACAGGTTATTTCTATAACGCTCGAGTGCAACATTACCGGCAACGAAAACCAAGTCGTAAGCTTTCGCTTGATTTGAATACATTGACGACTTCTCTGATTCACCATGATTGATAAAGATATGGCATGCACCATTGTATGAGAGCGACTGGAAGTTTTTGACACGATTATTCGGGTAAAGTATGGCGCCAACTTTAAATTTATTATAAATATCAATCAACTGAGCGATACCCCGAACAAAAATACGACATTCACCATACCCGGCAAAGCTACGATAGGCAGCTTCACTTCGAAATACCGTCACCACCTTTAAACCGCGAGCCTTCATTTCCTGGATAATAGGCCCCCACATGTCATACTGGTATTTTGAATCACATCCTCCTGACATATAGAAGACAATGTCATATTCTGAGTGCTGAACATCAAAACGAACATGTATTGCTTGTTGAGCTTGTGTATATACATATAGCTTCTTTAATGACTTTAAAATCTTAAAAATAATTTTATTTAACATAGATACCTATCATAAGTTCACTTTTACTCGTGAATATCTACTTTCGTTATACATATTTCAATTCGAATGAAGCATAAGCGTTACGCATGACAAACTTAGCTAACATTTAAGCTATGAAGGTACTGGCTCATCAGATGGTTTTTACAGTATGCTTAGACGTTAGAGCAAGCTTCCTCAAGATTATAGATAGCATTATAGTGCTATCTACATTGTGTTTCTAGAGTTAGTACGGGAAGCTTTGAGTGGACTAAAGTTTCGCTACGGGACTTTCCCGAGAAAGCGAAATGCTAAGTGCATGAAGTAATTAAAACACCAACATCACGTATTACATACGCATATTTTTTACCTACTCCCCCTAATATCAAAAACATTCTTCGGTGTTCAACTAGACCTTGTGGGCTAAGAAATTACTCTTTCAACCATAAAACACTCAGCATAACCTAACGAGTATTGAGAGCCTCTTAGTATAGCCAACGATTCTACCGCTTCATAACTTCGGCTATGTGGAGCATCTCTCATTTCCATGGAGTAGTGTTTTAAAGCTTCAAGTTTTCTATCCCACTGCAGTGTTATGTCATTCACTTTCTGAGGAATGAATGGTTCTGCCGTGCAACTATTCCACTCTGTCGATGATAGAACTTCAAAGGTGTAAATCTCTTTCACCGGACAAGACGACTGTGGCCTACAAGAAGTCATAACAGCCTTATGAGTCACTTGATGATCTACATTTAGATCTCCAGCAAAATGAGTATAAATTACGCTAGGTTTCGCATCACTAATAATACTCTCTAGGGCTTTAACAACATCAAGAAGAGCAACACTATCCATACGATTGTCGGGAAAATCAAGTTGGTATATTTTACTAATGCCTAAAACAGCCAATGCCCCCTCAGCCCCCTGGGCTCTCTCTAATGAATCAGAGCCCGTTTCTTTGACTCTTGCGCCAACACCATTAGTCATAAAAACTACAGACACGTTGTCACCAGAATCTATGTGCTTCGCAATTGTACCACCACACCCCAAAGTTTCATCATCGGCATGAGCAGCAACCACCAAAACATTCATTTTGCATCATCCTTAAGCCAATCAAAAACTTCACAATGTAATTCATGGTTTCTTGTACACACAATCCCTTCAACTTCATAAGAGCCTTCGTACTTATTCCATTCGCCTTGAATATCAGTCAAAACCCCACCTACTTCTCTTAAAATCAATTCAGCTGGAGCCAAATCCCAATCACGTACAATTACATCTTTAACAAACACATCAGCAGTACCATCTGCAACTCTAAGGAGCTTCAGTCCCAAGCTACCGCTTTCTATGTATTTGTCACAGTTTAATCCTTCGTATGCTTTGTGTGAAAAACCTCTCGGCTCAGGATAGTTATCAATTAGGATTCTGGACGAACGATGTGTTAATTGCTCCAGAGGTTCACCATTCAATTTAGCTCCCTGACCTTGTTTGCCGCTATATAATAAGCCCAGCTCTGGAGCATAGATAGCCGCTAATATCGGTTGGCCATGTTCCATCAAAGCGACTTGGCTTACATAACCAGAAAACCCTCCAATATAACTAGCCGTTCCGTCAATCGGATCTATCAACCAATAAGTTGAAGGTCTTCCCCCCACTAAGGTGCTTTCATCTTCCTCACTAACGACAGGGATCGATGACGAAATTTTGGCTAACTCTTTGACTAAAAAATCATGAGCCATAAGATCTGCTTTCGCCTTAAACTGAGTTCCTTCCCAGTGTCCATCTTTACCATTTAATGTAAGCCAATGCTGTAACTTATCCCCTAAAGCCAGCATAACCGCTTCTAAGTCATTTAACATCATTCTCACCTATATAATATTTTTTCATGTTTTCTAATGAGTCTTTTAAAGTTAATTGAGGGGGCATAGAACTCAATTCTTTTAGTAAATTCAAATCAAACTGAAATTCTGGGTGTTCCACATGACATTTAACATTCCCTTCAAATATACTATTACAGTTAGCTATGAGATCATTAATTGAGTACTTATTTTCATACCCGACATTAATTGTTTTATTTTTAGGCATACTATTAATAATATCAACTATACTGGAAGCTGCATCATCTACATGCATCGCTGCCCATTGTATTTTATCTTTTGGCAGCTCGATTTTTTTTTCTTTCAATATAGACATTATAATATTATGAACTAAACCCGATTTCTTAAGCTCACTATATAACCCGGGAATTCTCAAAATTATTGATGTATCGCAATGTTCCTTGATATAGTCCTCACCTTCGAGTTTACTAATAGCGTATTCGCTATCAGGAAAGCACTCGTCAGATTCATTATATAAAATTCTTTTACAATCCCCATATACGGTCATCGAAGATATATATACAAAAGGTATAGTTCTATCTATAGACAAATTAGCTACCATTTTCGTATTTGTGTGGTAAATTGACCTATCGTTGTAAGACTCTATATTTTTAGGAACTTCCGCTGCACAATGAATAATCAAATCAGGATTTGTATTATCGAATAGTTGTTGAACCTCACTCACTGATGCTAAATCACATTGAATAAAACCAATAAGTTTTCGACGTGACACTCTAATTAATGTGTGGCTATTTAAATCAACTTTCTTAGATATGGCCAACCCTAAAAATCCGCTAGCACCAGTGAGCAAAATATTCATTCTATATATCACCCCATGTAATCCATTGGTCTTTATTCAAAGACTTAGTCGCTACCCTTCCGATCACTTGATCTTTTAGATGCACAGGTATGCCATAGCCAGGCCTCTTTGATACTAACATGTCATTTGTCAAAACAGTTCCTACTTCTACATCACAACTAACATGCAAGCTTCGACGTACTTTTTTATACATATCTTGCTCTTCAGGTCGCGGGCCGTTTTTCTCTCCGTTGCCAATTGCAGATTCAACCTCACGGATTTTATCGACAAGTATTTTTAGTTCGTCAGGTTCAATTGCGAAAGCATGATCAGGCCCGGGTAAACTACGGTCAAGTGTAAAGTGCTTTTCGATAACTGAAGCACCAAGAGCAACAGAAGCAACTGGTATATTATCTCCTAGGGTATGGTCTGAGTATCCAGTTACCACGTTAAATGCAGACTTCATTGTCGACATTGATTTTAGGTTCGATAAATGAGGAGGGGCCGGGTAGAGAGAAGTGCACTGGAACAATACAATCTTATTGTTACCTTCTTCGCGACACACATCGACAGCCCTCTGAATTTCCATCCAATCAGCTAGGCCTGTTGATAATAATATTGGTTTTTGAGTTTTAGCTATGTAGCGGACCAAATCCAAATCAGGAAGGTCAAATGAAGCGACTTTATGTGCAGGAACATTGATCGCTTGAAGCTCATCCACAGCATCATAATCACACGGTGATGAAAAGAATATAAGCCCTTTGCTTTCCGCATACTCTTTCAAAGGTAACTGCCAATCTCTATTCAGCTCCAAGCTCTTTATTAAGTCGTGTATGTTTTCGTACCCCTTAAGGTACTTAGGCATTTCAGCATACTTAGATACATGCTCGGTCGCTTTAAACGTTTGAAACTTAACAGCATCTACGCCCGCTTCAGCTGCGGCATCAATATGCTTTAATGCAAGCTCAAATGACTGATTATGATTAGAACCAACCTCTGCTATAATAAATGTGGGACACCCATCGCCAATTCGCTTATTACCAATCTCAAATTGCATTATTTATCCTTGCTTATGTAATTAACCCAATGCCTATGTAACTTGACTTCTGACTTCCAGTTTTTATCAAGAGTACTTGATTTTTCTTCTTTAAAGTAATTCTCTATAGCTTCAACTCCAGATGAAATTCCTAAGCAAAACGTCGTAGAAATTCTAGGGTTTATCTCAATTGGCAATACCGTTCCATCGGGTTGTAGGAACACTTGAATATTATAACAACCTTTGGTTAGAAAAACGTTGTGTATTTTTTGACAGGCATTTGTAACAAGATTATTTCGCTCTGTTTCAGCCTTTATAGTGATACCTTTCTTTAAGTCTACTTTGACGGGTACTATCGCGTGAAGTCGTCCGTAACGATCGGCTGACATCATTACCGTGTACTCAACACCAGACATCAAGTCTTGCGCAATAATTTCGGAGTCTTCATATTCAGAGTTTGTTCTGTATTGCTTAAGATCAGACTCAGAATAGATAACCTGGATGCCTCTAGAACCTCTCCCCCACCTAGGCTTAACAAAAAATGGATACGACAATTCATCTATGTTGTCTAGAGTTGTTGTATAAGGTGCATCAACTCCCTTATCAGCAAAAGTCTGCATTAACTTTAGCTTATCCATCATCAAAACCACATGTTCATGATCTGGTAGTAATATATCCAAACTTGGTAAAGCGCCTTGAACATCTTTCATAAAAGGAAGTTCTTCATCGACACTAGGTATAAGTAAATCGATGTTATGTAATTTGCAAATTGAAACAATCTCAGACACAAAATTCTCGTGTGATGCAAAAGGAATCTCAAGCCGTTTCTCTTCTGGAATCAGCGGATTTATATTATCCTTGCTTGCATCTGCAAAATAAATATCATACTTATCGCCTAGCAATCTATATATAAGTTCATTACCAGCTCCACCACCGCCAGTAAATAACACCTTCATATTTTTATTAACCATCACTCTTCTCAATTTTCATGTTGTATTTAATACCATTTTTATAAAAAAAAGCAGGATATCTTTGATTATCAACAACTCTTAATAATTCAAACAATTCATCTATAGACTTCGTCGTATCGATTTCACTATCTTTTGGAGTACGCCTACGAAAGAAAGATTCACTCCCAGCTTGTTTTCTCGGTGATAATTTATCGAACTCACGTACGAAGTTTACACACATCTCAACAGTTTTCTTTCCTTGTAAATGCCGCCATTCCTCGCAGAGTTCATCCCCCCTTAAAGACAAGCCACTTTGGAGCCAAATGTCACCAGAATCCACAGTATTCGTAGCCTCAATTAGGCTGAACATAATTTCATTTTTGCCATCCAAAATTTGCCACGCCATTGGTGCAAATCCCTTACCATTTGGTAAATCACTTTCATGGACAACTAAGTTATATATATTCTTCTTTAGTGACTCTTCTTTAACAATTCGCGTACAACCCAATAAAAAACAAACATCACCATTAGGAATTTGATTTTCGTTACGAATTAATTTGCAAGTGACTCCGAGATTTTCGAGCATAACCTTCAGATCTTCCACGTAAGGTAGAATCCAAGAGTCGTTGTCAACTAAAATTGATGTTCTATTTATTTCTTTCATAAGCTTCCATCACAGATAAAACTCTAGCAGTACCTTTGCCATCGCATATGTTCAAACAACTTGTAACTGAATCCATATAACTTTTCTGTTCATCTCGAAATTTAATGAGCAGCTCATTTAACTCCGATGCAATATTTTTTTCGTTACAAATGCGTATTGCGCCGGTAGTACTGAGCTGCTTTGCTATCTCTAACTGATTATCAGCCATAACAATCATTAACCCAGGAAGTCCACAGGCACAACGCTCCCAAGCACTTGTCCCTCCGGCTCCAATGGCTATATCGCAAGAAAGCATGGATTGAATCATTTCTTCAGCGGTCAAATTATAAAGAAGTGATACTTTAGGGCAGCCAGAATACTTGTTCACAAGATACTTTCTATGAGGGTTAGCAGCACCTATAACTAGATAAATATGTTCCACTTCATCGATATCTAAGGCTTGTTGCAACACTAGATCACTGTAATTTAATTGATCTGAAGCGCCGAGAGATATAAATATCTTTTCTCTTATTAGCCTTTTGTCTCTTAACTGTGAAATATAATTGGCTTTGAAAGAGTACCTTTTATCTAATAATGCATATTCAGTTCCCACAAGAATACTACAATCATTCGAGACTAAAGTATTATAACGTTTTTTATCAATCCCGTAAGTTTGGTCCAACAAGATATCACAAGAGTGTTTTCGGTCAGCTAGGTCATCAATAATCAGGACTTTTTCTACTATCTCTGAAAGTTCAGTTTCCCATTTTTTATCGATTTGATAATGGTCAACAATAAGCCATTCAATTTCACCTATAGTTCCAATTATTTCCTTTGTTAACTTTGCGTCAATCTCCCAATTATTTTTATTGACGTGAACACTGTCATTTTCAGGTAAAATGTGGAGGGTAACGCCTTTAGATTTAATTATATCAATAAACTTGTAAATCAAATCGCAACATATTAAATGAACCTCGGCATTAGAGTCGGTTAACTTTATACCATCAACAAGAGATAGACATCTCATTAGATGCCCACCACCGATAGTCTCACTTCCATCAACCCTTACTACGTATTTCATAATGCAATATTACTTTTCATTAATCCCTGATACATTAGCTCAGCCCTAACCCAATCATCCTCATTATCAATATCTTGAACAAGATAGGTAGGTAATATAACTGGACAGGAATTTTTAGTGAAAAATGGCTTTCCAGCAACCCAAGAGTCAAGGGTTCCCCAGTAAAATTGTCCTGCATCATGGTAATATTCTTCTAAATCCTGAGATCGCGAAGAAAATGCGTCGGGTTGTAGCATTTCGATTCTATCATGCGCATCGAGCTTAAACCCTCGCTGAACAGGGAATGCGTATGCCGTCGCGCTGAAGACATAGTTACAGTTTCGCGAAGTTAGGATTTCAAGGCCTTGCTGTATAGAATCTACACGCACAAAAGGAGCTGTTGCATATATACAGCACACATCCGTTATATTAGGGTGCAACTGACGCAGAAACTCTATACCATGTTGTATCACCGGAATTGTCCCTGCATAATCGTCAGCAAGCTTAGAAGGTCGAATGAACGGCACTTCAGCTCCAAACCTAACTGCGATATTGGCAATTTCTTCGTCATCCGTTGATACAATTATTTTATCAAAGCAACCGGATTCTCTCGCCGCTTCAATTGAATAAGCTATCATTGGCTTACCGTGGAAATTCTTAATGTTTTTCCTCGGTATCCTCTTACTACCTCCCCGAGCCGGGATTATTGCCACCCTCATGCTTGTTCTCCCAATACTTCACTCAAAGCTTGAACCACTTCGTCTTGTTGTTCAAAAGACATTGTGTGGTACATAGGAAGAGATATTGCTTCTTGGTAGTATCTTTCTGCTTCAGGAAAATCACCTTTAGAAAAACCCAAGTCTTGATAGTAAGGCTGTATATGTACTGGAATATAATGGAGATTAACTCCGATCCCTTTGTTTCGCATAGCATCGAACAAATCCCGATGAGTGATCGAGATTTCGTCTAGCTTTAAGCGTATGACGTACAGGTGAAGCCCCGAATATGTTTCTGGTAACTGATAAGGCGTTATTACAGGTAAACTTACTAGTTTTCTATCATAACGATCTGCAAGTTTATGTCTTTCTCCAACAAACTTGTTTAATCGAGACATTTGGGAAATACCTAAGGCGGCTTGTAGTTCTGTCATGCGATAATTGAAGCCTAACTCAAGCTGTTGATAGTACCACGAGCCATGGCTGCTTCCTCTCATTTCATCTAAATTTCGAGTAATACCATGGCTTCGTAGCAACGTCATTCTATCTGCTAAATGCTTATCATTAGTAACCGCAGCTCCGCCTTCAGCTGTTGTTATAATTTTTACAGGATGAAAACTAAATACAGTAATATCACTGTACTCGCAGCATCCAATAGGTTTATTGTGATACTTACCACCTATGGCGTGTGAAGCATCTTCAATAATTCTAAAGCCGTATTTCCTAGATAATACAAAAATAGCTTTCATGTCGCATGATTGTCCTGTCAAATGGACAGGAACGACAACTTTAGGCAACCGCCCCTCTAATTTAGCAGCCTCTAATTTACGCTCTAGCGCAACAGGGCATATATTATAAGTTTTAGGGTTTATATCGACAAAATCTACATCAGCACCACAATACAACCCACAATTTGCTGAAGCGACGAAAGTTATTGGTGTAGTCCAAAGAAAGTCACCTTTTGTCAACCCAAGGGCTAAACATGCAATATGAAGTGCAGATGTAGCACTATTAACCGCTAAAGCATATTTAGCTGTTGTATGGTCAATAAGTGCTTTCTCAAACAAAGGGACTTTGGGGCCCTGGGTTAGAAAATCAGATGTCAGAACGTCAACAACACTTTTAATATCATCACTATTGATATCTTGCTTTCCGTACGGTATCACTTTTTATTCTCACAGTTTAAAGTTAGCATCAACATGCTCAATAATAAGATTACGAAGCCCTTCGACGGTTTCCCACTCGGTATTAGTACCGGAGTTATACTTAAAACCAAAAGGGACTTTTTCTGCTTTATGGTGATGCATAAATTCGCTTTCACTGTAAGTAAATGATACCGAAGGAAGGATTACATAATATTGCCCCAAATCTATCGTGTTCAAAGAGTCAGCATCAGTGATCATTTCTTCATGAATCTTCTCACCTGGCCTTACACCTACAATTTTCGTTTCACATTCAGGAGCTACGGCTTCGGCAACATCCATTACTCGGTAAGATGGGATCTTAGGAATAAATATTTCACCTCCGAGATGATTTTCGATCGCGTACATAACCATGTTTACACCATCTTGTAATGAAATATTAAATCTTGTCATCTCTTCATGTGTAATTGGAAGCACGCCTTCACTTTTTCTATTCAAGAAAAATGGAATAACTGACCCCCTAGAGCCCATAACGTTACCATAACGTACAACACTAAATCGGATATCTTTTGAACCTTTAATATTGTTTGCGGCAGTAAACAACTTGTCAGATGCAAGCTTTGTCGCACCATATAAGTTTACTGGGGCACATGCCTTGTCTGTAGATAAAGCAACAACATCGTGAACACCACAGTGGAGAGCAGCTTGAATTACATTCTCAGCGCCGTCGACGTTTGTTCTAATACACTCTGTTGGGTTATATTCTGCAGTATCTACTTGTTTAATAGCAGCGGCATGGATGATGACATCAACACCTTCACAAGCTTGAATTAATCTTTGTTGGTCTCTAACGTCACCGATAAAGAAGCGTAGCTGTGGAAACTGTGAACTAGGATACTTCTGCTTAATTTCGA
Organism: Vibrio sp. 10N.261.52.C2; assembly: GCF_041471425.1. NCBI lineage: Bacteria > Pseudomonadati > Pseudomonadota > Gammaproteobacteria > Vibrionales > Vibrionaceae > Vibrio > Vibrio sp. 10N.261.52.C2. Next base: position 22,891 of record NZ_JBFROH010000012.1, read on the forward strand.
ATTGCTTAAGCTCGTCTCTTGAATAGATTATTATTTTTTTTACATCAGAAAATCGTTCTAAAATTGTTTCAATGAACTTTTTACCAAATGAACCTGTACCACCAGTAATCAATACAACTTTATTATTAAGCATTTATAATTCCTTTATCTTTCCAAAAATTTGATTGATGATTCTACAGCGCGGAGTGCTGCCAACTTTATTTGCTCATCTCCATGAGATAAATAGCGTTCCATTTCGATAGTATTGTAACTCGGCGTTCCTATGTTGTCATTTGTCGAGGAACGATTTGTTATTTTATTTTCTATGGATACATCTGACGTACCCATATAATATAAAAGCCCTGCAGCATCTTGTTTTAGACTTTCTGACGGAATTTCGTAACTTCCAGACAAAATATACTCCTCATACTGCCTTCTGTTCCTCGGGTATATTAGATCTATTGGGTAATCATATTTACCATAATAACTTGTCATCATAACTGGCACTCCTAGAATAGTTAATTCCATCGATGATGTTCCATTATAGAGAATGGCTAAGTCAATATGCGGTGCAATTTCAGGAACTCTAAATTCATTATGTCCTAAAAAAATCACATTGCTAGGAAGCTCTTTAGGGATTAGATCTCTAAAATACTGTTGCAAGTCCAGTGATGATTCGGAAACTAATTCTACAGGATGAGGTTTAATAAGTAATAAGAAGTCATCATTACCTTTTACGATTTCTATTGTGTGATTAATCCAGTCTTTCATATCGCTATGAGCATTTCCCCCATCTTGAGGTACAGCCAAATCACATGTCATTTTACCAAAGCAACATATTATCTTTTTACCATCGGTCTTCGCCTGTTCAATAACCGAATAAGAATTATAGTCTTGTGAAGAGTTTAGGCTACCTCTTTGCATTTCTAGCAGCTCATGAACCTTTTCTTGTGCTATCAATAGATTGTTCGCATCAGCAATCCATTTTCGGAATCGCGATGGTAAGGCTAGGAAACCAGCTCGACATTCAGGGTGTTGTGTCATATCTAGCACTGTCAACATCGAAGATAACCTTGTCGATTGACCTTTATAGTACTTTTCATAACCGATATTGTATGATGAGTAGAATATATTATCCCCTCGATTAAGAGCAAAGTCCCTAAAAATGGAGGCCGGTGCTCTGTGTGATGTCGCTCCTAAGAATAATAATGGAAAACCCTTCAGGTTCTTATCTTTTTCTAATTCTAAGCACAACCTTAAAGCGAGATCACATTGTTTTAGAGTTGTATCTAAGAACCGTTTTATTCCTGGTTTATTTATATCAATGTCAAAAGAACGATATCTAATTGATAGCTGTTCATATATCCCCTGATAGAAATTGACACCTTCGCACTCAACTTTTTTATTCGCCCAATCGAGATTCCAATCTAATTGAATACAACCATCAGAACAACCGCTGATCAGGTATCCAATATATTTATCAATAATCGGAATTCCTGTCGGTTCACAAATTTTTACTTCTTGAGATAGGCTGACTACAACATAACCCATCGTCTTAAGTTGATGAATAATAGGAGTCGACATCGCTAATGCATGATAGTGATCAACGCAGTGAGCCTGGAATATAACCCCTTTTATCTTGGATGTATCAGTAATGCGTTCTGGTGCATTTACAAAAACTTTGGAATCATGTAGAAATTTGTTAGCCTCAATATTTAATTGTATTTTTTTCAATGATGGTTCTGAGTGTTTTTTATCACTAAACAACAAATAGTTCTTATATTCAACTAGAAAAGAGTAAGCATTATCAAACTTGCCACATTGCCTATAATAATTAACTATTGCATAACACAATGAAAAATGTGATTTTTTACTTAATATATTATCTACATTAAATAAATCATCACTTTCTATAAATAATAAAGCTTTATCAAGCTTACCTGAATTTACTAGGCTATTAATGTAAACACCCTCAAGTGAAAGTTCACTTAAGTAATTCTTATGTCTATCAAGAAAACACTCTGCTTTTTTGTAACCACCCAGTTTCATTAAGTGGTTTATCATCGACTTAAAATAGTATGCTTCATTAGCACCCATTTCATTTGAGTGGTTATTTAAATAATCAGAAAACCAGTGATTAAACTCATCACTATCTTTTATCATATAATAATAAAGTACTTTAGTAAAATCATCACTATAACTTTCATTGGTCTTGATTATACTGAAAAATTTGTTAGAAACCTCTTCTAGTAACTCTTGACGCATAAACCAATTTGTATCTACTCGAAATGCATTGTTGCCTTCAGTTTCATGTAGAATAGATGCGATGCGGAACCAAATCCTCTCTTCGTGACTTTTGCATGAGTCAATCATGGTTCTAACATGAGAATATTCAAATCTGAGCAAGTAATAACGCAAGACTCCAAACCATAGTTTTTTATTTGTAGATCCAAAATCAAACATAAAAGTTGGAATTTCTAATAGGGATTGTGGTTTTCTTCCCCGACTTGTTTTTATCGAGTTACTCAGAGAATCAATTAAGTTTACTCTTACTTTCTTAGGTAAAAAAGTAATATAACTAGACAACTCATCAGTAAACTCATCGATAAATGTTTGAAGCTTATCGTACTCTACAAGCTTTCTAAAATAATTTTCAACACCATTATAGTATATATCCAGACGCGAAATATCATACGTTATTAATTCATTCGTATCACTTGCACTTGGTGGTTGAGAGTTTAATAGTTTCTTTAGTAAATTAGATGAAATGCTGGTTGATTCTGCAATTATTTCCAACAAGTAATCTTTGTCATTAGAAACACTTGGCCCATAGGAAAACTCTCTACGTGTTGTCTTAGAAGAGTATACTTCGCTAAAAAAACCGTGAAATTCTTCACCTTTACTGACAAAAAGCCAAACTAGAGCTTCGTTAAACTCTATGGGTAGTTTAGATATTGGTGATTTATAGTTCACGTCTCGAATGAAATACGTATAAAATACACTTTCTAGCGTGTCAGTTTTTTCTTTTTTACCATATCTAAGGCTAGCTCCTTCACAGCTACTGTAAAATGGATTGCCAAACACAATTATTTGTTTACCAAAAATTAAAGCATCAAAGCCGTATACACTACCATATGTGTATACTTTATCACTTCTTAAAATAAAAGAATCCGGATTAATGTTATGAGATAATGTAATTACATTATTAGGTAAGTTCTCAATCACACTTTTATTATTTACGAGCTCACTTTGGCTCGGTATATAATAAACTTTAGAATTTGGGTTTTCGCTTGCAGCTATAGCAAGTATATCTTTTTTCAGACCACCTACCTTTCTCTTATAGTATCTTCGGCCTATAACTGTTACACAATTTTCATTAAGACCATCAATATTAACATCTTTAAGGTATAGTTTTTTATACTGCTCAACAAGGCAAGATACTTTCTCTACTTCAGAAGCATCGATGAATACATCTTTACTTTTCGATAAAATTAATTCTTTATTTTTTTTATATCCACCTTTCATCATGTAAATTAAAGAATCTAATGAGACTGGATGTATAGAGTCAAATGATTGGAATTCTACAGGAGAATAAAGATCAAGATAGGACTTTAACTTTCTAAAACCTTTTTCAACATGCTTGTTTTCTTTAATTTTTCTTTTAATTCTAACTGAAATAGAGTTGAGCTTACTTTTCATGTGTCATTGCCTTAATAATTTCAATCACATCATGTAGTGAATTTTCTATTTTTTCTAACTCTTCACTTTTGATTCTCGATAATGTCGTTTTTATCTTTGTAGTAGAAACATCTTCAGTTCTAGCTAGATATACAACTTCACAGAGGTCTTCAAGAAAGTCGAATTTACCAGCCCAATCATCTCCCATAGCAAAAACATCAGCCTTGTAAGCTTTTACATCGTTAAGCTTTTGCTCCCAATTATGCTCAGGAAATACCTCATCAACGTATTTGCAGGCCCCTACAATTTCCGCACGCTCTTGATAGGAAAAAAAGGATTTTTTCCCTTTTAACTCATTAAACTCATCTGAAGAAATTCCAACGATTAGCTTATCACCTAACTCACTCAAGCGTTTTAAAAGACGAATATGCCCAACATGAAACAGATCAAAAGTCCCATAAGTTATTACAGTTTTCAAAGGTTGCTCCCAGCGTTCTAACGCTTTCCTGTTAAATAATTAAAGCGTGCTATTGTATTTTAAGCTAATCGCTACTTCACTCTGAGTTCAGAGATTGCCTTTATAGTTTACCTTATGCAGTTTAAGGAAGGTAGTATATTGATATCAAAACTCATCGGTTGCAATCTTATCTCCCGGCTTTAACATGTTTGAAAGGGGCGATTACCTCTTCAGGTGCCAATGCAAATTTATTCCGACTTTCTTTGAGTTACCCGAACGTCCAAGAGAGTGTCACTAACCTCGCGTATTGATATTGATTAAGCAAAGGACGCTGCTAACTTCTGCTGCAAAGTGATTCGGTGCGAGTTGAATGAGACCTCAAAGTTAAATATCTTATCCTGAAAAGCCTTTCAAACAGTCGTTGCTATGTACATACTATCGTTAACCTCGCTATACTCCTGACCTATAGTTTCTGCCAATAACGAATAAGAGTTCAAGACATGCAAGAGTTAGTTCCATTTGTTCAAGAGAATATGATTTTAGCCATCGTATGGATCGGCTTAGTTGTTGCCATCATTGCGAACGTTATCAAGACATCAAACGCAGCCTACAAAGAGATCTCAGCTGCGCAAACTACACAACTGATCAACCGTGAGAACGGCGTTGTAGTTGACATCCGTACTAAAGATGAGTTCAAAAAGGGCCATATTACTGACGCACTTCACATTTTACCGTCAGACATAAAATCAAATAACTTAGGTAACCTTGAAAGCCGTAAAGCTGACCCAATCATCGTAGTATGCAAGACAGGTCAAACCGCTCAAGAAAGCGCTAACTTGCTGGTTAAAGCAGGCTTCGAAAACGTAAGCGTGCTGAAAAGTGGCCTAATGGCTTGGAGCGAAGCTAACCTACCTTTAGTAAAAGGCAAAAAGTAAGCTGACCTAATAAACTAACTTTCGGGTTTTGTTCGACAAATATGACGAACAAAACCTAATTATAAATTTTTAAGGACAAGAAAATGGCTGAAGCAGCACAACAAGACGCACAACAAAACTTCGCAATCCAACGCATCTTCCTAAAAGATGTATCTTTCGAAGCGCCAAACTCTCCAGATATGTTTCAAAAAGAGTGGAACCCAGATGTAAAACTGGATCTAGACACCCAGAGCCGTGAACTAGGCCAAGGTGTTTATGAAGTAATTCTACGCCTAACGGTTACCGTTAAGAACGCAGATGACACAGCATTCCTTTGTGAAGTTCAGCAAGGTGGTATCTTCTCTGCAAGCGAAATGGAGGCTGGTCAACTAGCACATTGCCTAGGTGCATTCTGCCCGAACATCCTATTCCCATATGCTCGTGAAACAATCTCTAGCCTAGTGGTTAAAGGTACGTTCCCACAACTGAACCTAGCACCTGTAAACTTCGATGCTTTGTTCATGAACTACCTACAGAACCAAGCTCAGCAGGCTGAAGGCGAACAGGCTTAAGTCTCAAAGTAGAACTTAATTCTAACGTTAGTTAACTTTTAAATGCACATCGTAACTTCTGCGATGTGCATTTTTTCTTTACACTGTACTAAGATAGAGAGCCTTCTAATTTAGTAGAAAGCTTTTCCAAAACTCTTCGATTTCCCTCATTATTTTTAGGTGGAAGCATGACAGATACAACTCGCCCGACTAATACGGCATACGCTTACGATAAAGACAGCGCTTACGGCAAAGAGATCGCCATGACAGTCATTGGCGCAGGTTCTTACGGAACCTCTTTAGCTATTTCTCTAGCGCGTAACGGTGCAAATGTTGTTCTTTGGGGACATGACCCTATCCACATGGCACGTCTTGACTCAGAGCGTGCAAATAATGAGTTTCTTCCTAATATCGACTTTCCAGAAAGCCTGATCATCGAATCAGACCTTGAGAAAGCAGTAACAGCCAGTCGTGACCTCCTAGTCGTTGTCCCTAGTCACGTGTTTGGCATCGTCTTAAATAGCCTGAAGCCTCATTTATCTGATAGCTCTCGTATCTGCTGGGCAACGAAAGGTCTAGAACCTGAAACAGGCCGACTACTTAAAGATGTCGCGCACGATGTGCTTGGTGACAATTACTCTCTAGCGGTTCTATCTGGCCCTACTTTCGCCAAAGAACTTGCGATGGGTATGCCGACAGCAATTTCAGTCGCGTCACCAGATGAGACCTTCTTAGAAGAGCTTCAAGAAAAGATTCACTGTGGCAAAACATTCCGCGTATACGCAAACTCAGATTTCATTGGTATGCAGCTTGGTGGTGCGGTTAAAAACGTTATCGCGATTGGTGCTGGCATGTCGGATGGTATTGGCTTCGGTGCTAATGCGCGTACAGCGTTAATTACCCGTGGTTTAGCAGAGATGAGCCGATTAGGTGCAGCACTTGGCGCACAACCAGAGACCTTTATGGGTATGGCGGGACTTGGCGACCTAGTACTGACATGTACCGACAACCAATCGCGTAACCGTCGCTTCGGTTTAGCATTGGGTTCAGGTAAAGACGTTGACACCGCACAAGAAGAAATTGGCCAAGTGGTCGAAGGTTATCGCAACACCAAAGAAGTTTGGTTACTATCAGAACGTATGGGCGTTGAGATGCCAATTGTTGAACAAATTTACCAAGTGCTGTATCAAGGGAAAGATGCCCACTTAGCGGCACAAGATCTGCTTGCTCGAGACAAGAAGTCAGAGCGATAACATCGCGTATTCAGTCGTGGGATAAAATAGATAAGATGGATGGTAAAATGAAACACTGTGAACAACAAAAAGTTTGGCAATGCATTGTGAAGGAAGCTCGACAGCAGTCGGAGCAAGAACCTATGCTTGCGAGTTTTTACCATGCCACCATTATCAACCACGAAAGCTTAGGTGCTGCATTAAGTTATATCCTAGCCAACAAGCTAAAGACAGCCTCAATGCCTGCGATGGCAGTGCGTGAAGTTGTTGAACAAGCCTTTGAAGAAGATGACTCGATCATTGATGCAGCCGCTTGTGATATCTGCGCGACAGTTACTCGAGATCCGGCTGTAGAAATGTACTCTATGCCATTGCTCTACCTTAAAGGCTATCACGCACTGCAAGGTTATCGCGTGGCTAACTGGTTATGGAAGCAAGGGCGTATTGCACTTGCCACTTACCTGCAAAACCAAATTTCAGTCGCATGCCAAGTAGATATCCACCCTGCTGCGCGTATCGGCAAAGCGATTATGCTCGACCACGCGACGGGCATTGTGATCGGTGAAACTGCAGTGGTCGAAAACGACGTATCCATCCTTCAAGATGTTACTCTCGGCGGTACAGGTAAAGAAGGCGGTGATCGTCACCCTAAAATCCGTGAAGGCGTGATGATTGGTGCTGGTGCGAAAATACTCGGCAATATTGAAGTGGGTGAAGGCGCGAAAATTGGTTCTTGCTCAGTGGTTCTTCAAGCCGTTCCGCCTCATACGACTGTCGCTGGTGTTCCTGCAAAAATTGTTGGAAAGCCGAAAACTGATAAGCCATCTTTAGACATGGATCAGGGGTTTAACGGTCGCTCTCAGAACTTCATCCATGGTGATGGGATTTAAGAGCAGATTCGGGATCCGACGAATAGCCGATAGCCGAGATGCGAAAAGACTCGCAGCAGATGCTGATTATTAATAAGAGCAAAATGACGATAATGATGAAACCCGTTCAATCAATGAGCACTGTTCTTTTGATATCTGCCAGCCTTGGTGTTGCTCTTTTGTCTTCATCATCATTTGCTGCATCTCAAGGTGAACTGAAAGGCGTATCAAGCGAAATCTCTCGTCAACAGAAAGCGCTCTCTTCCCAGCAAAAGAAACTCGATAGCCTACAGGCAAACCTCAAGAAGCAGGAGCTGTCCATCGCTTCACTTGAAAAAGCGATTCTAGACAGTAAAAAGCAGCTCAATACTGCTAATGCTAATATTGCTAATTTAGACACAAAGATTAAAGCGCTCACTGCACAGAAAAAAGTCCAGACAGACAAGTTAGAGCAGCTCATTCAGACTTACTACATGACGAGTCGAGCTAAGGCTTCTTCTCACATTCTCAACACCGGTATAGAAGAAGATCGCATCAGTCATTATTACCAGCACCTTGCCAAAGCTCGCTCCGCAACCATTAAAACGATTGAACAGACGCAACTTGAATTAGAAGAAAGCCACAAACAGCGTCAACTTGAGCAAGAACAGATAGCAACACTGCTAAAACAGCAAACCACCAAGCGCGATACGTTAGCCAAAACTCAAACGCAGCGTAAGAAAACGGTTGGCAGCATCAAGAAAAACATCTCGGGTGACAAGAATTACCTAGCAGAGCTTCAGCGAAATGAAACACGCCTCAAAGCTGAAATAGCGAAAGCAGAAAAAGCGGCTCGAGAACGACGTAATGCCGTCCCTATGGATGGGTTAGCCAAACGCAAAGGTAAACTGCCTTGGCCAATCAAAGACAAAGTTCTGCATAACTACGGCTCACGCCAAACGGGTCAAATTAACTGGAAAGGCATGGTGATAAACGCCAAGTACGGTCAGCAGGTAAAATCGGTTTACTCTGGCACGGTGGTATTTGCAGAGTATCTGCGTGGCTATGGATTAGTGGTGCTACTTGACCACGGTAAAGGTGATATGACGCTCTACGGCTTTAACCAAGCACTTTTAAAGAAAGAAGGTGACAAGGTTAAAGCTGGCGAAGCGATTGCGCTTGCTGGTGACACTGGCGGCCAAACGCGCCCTTCACTGTACTTTGAGATTCGCAGAAACAGCCAAGCCCAAAACCCGAAGAGTTGGTTAGTTCGATAAAGAGCAGATACGGGATGCGAGTATCTTTCTTCGAATCCCGTATACCGCTTACTCGTCTCTTTCTATTTAGAGTTCAACGCCCTTACACCATCTTCTAATAATGTCAGCTGTTCAAAACCTTGCGCGGTCGCAATTGGTTTAACGGTCGCTATCATCTGCAGCATTCCTTGATGAACGACTTGCTCGGTAATTTGGGCTTTTGGAGACATCGCAGACTGATACGCCAACCAACCCGATGCAATCAAGTGAAGAGAAGTCACCATCGACTTCATCTCTGAGTCTGTCGCTTTCAACAAGTTCAACTCAACAAAAGCTCTCATAATATCGACAAGGTTAGTTTGCAACCTTTCTTGCACAGCCATGTAATCGAGGTGAAGCTGCTCATCACGAGACAAAATTTCAGGGAGGTTTGCGTAGAAGAATCGGTACTTCCACATCAACGTGAAGATAGAATCTAAGTAAGTCTTTAGTAACGTCAGGCTTTCTTGTTGGCCTTGAATCGGTGTGAACCTTTCAAGTAACTCTGTCGAATAGAGAGTAAAGATGTCACGGACAATTTCTTGCTTGTTGCGGAAATGGTAGTAGAGGTTACCAGGGCTAATCTCGATATGCTCAGCAATATGATTGGTCGTAATACTACGCTCACCGTGCTCATTAAAAAGCTCTAGAGCAGCGTAAACAATCTTGTCACGTGTTTTCATTAGTTATTAGTATCCCTATCCGTTTAGGGGTTCAGTATATCGCCACTAAACGGATAGATCGAGCTGTTAACATCTGGTCTAATTAGCATTAGCTAAAATAGAGCCGAATCAATCACTGCCAAACAGATCTCGTGTGTACACCTTATCTGCAACGTCTGCGATCTCTTCTACCATTCGATTAGAAACAATCACATCGGACACCGCTTTGAACTCAGCAAGATCAGAATAGACTTTCGAGTTAAAGAAGTGCTCTTCTTTCAATACCGGTTCAAACACGACGACTTCGATGCCTTTGGCTTTTAAACGCTTCATGATCCCTTGGATGGAAGAAGCACGGAAATTGTCAGAGCCCGCCTTCATGATCAAACGATAAATACCGACAATTTTAGGCGAGCGCTTAATAATTGAATCCGCAATGAAGTCTTTTCGGGTACGGTTTGCATCAACAATCGCACCCACAATGTTGTTTGGTACATCTTGATAGTTTGCTAATAGTTGCTTGGTGTCTTTTGGTAAGCAGTAACCACCGTAACCAAATGAAGGGTTGTTGTAATGATTGCCGATACGAGGGTCTAAGCCAACACCTTCTATGATCTGACGAGAATCCAAGCCATGCGCTTCCGCGTAAGAATCAAGCTCATTGAAATAAGAAACTCGCATCGCTAGATAAGTATTTGAGAATAACTTTACTGCTTCTGCTTCCGTTGAGTGAGTAAACAGTACGTCGATGTTTTCTTTTTCCGCACCTTCCACAAGAAGATTCGCAAACACTTTAGCGCGTTCAGAACATTCACCAACGATAATACGTGATGGGTGTAGATTATCGTACAGGGCCTTGCCTTCACGCAAAAACTCCGGTGAGAACATGACGTTTTCGCAGTTCAGCTCTTGCTTAATACGCTCGGTATAGCCAACCGGCACCGTTGATTTAATAACCATCACCGCATCAGGATTGATCTCCATGACGTCTTTGATGACAGATTCTACAGAGCTGGTATCAAAATAATTGTTTTTAGGGTCATAATCGGTAGGTGTAGCAATGATGACAAATTCAGCATTTTTGTAAGCGGCTTTATCCGTTGTTGCCATGAAGTTCAGCGTCTTATTTGATAGAAAGTGCTCAATCTCATTGTCTACAATCGGTGACTGCTTATTGTTTAGCATTGCCACTTTTTCATCGATGATATCTACCGCAATGACTTCATGATGTTGTGCCAAAAGCATAGCGTTTGATAGACCCACATACCCTGTACCGGCTACTGCAATCTTCATGATAATACCTATAGTTTTGAGTAATTAACTCAACATAATTTATAACTTAGCTTGCCGTATCATACTCTGGTTGGGGAATTATTCCACTAGCCCGCTTTATCCATTCCTTGCTATACTCGTGACAGTTTTGTATTCAAAAGAGTTAGAAAATTATGATTATCGTAACGGGTGGTGCTGGCATGATTGGCAGCAATATTGTTAAGGCGCTTAATGAAGCGGGCCACAACGATATTCTAGTCGTCGACAACTTAAAAGATGGTAAGAAATTTAAGAACCTTGTAGACCTAGACATCACGGATTACATGGATCGTGATGACTTCCTAACTCAAGTCATGGCCGGTGATGATTTTGGTCATATTGAAGCTGTTTTCCATGAAGGAGCATGCTCTGCTACCACTGAGTGGGATGGCAAATACATGATGCTCAACAACTATGAATACTCAAAAGAGCTACTTCATTACTGTGTTGAACGTGAAATTCCTTTCTTGTATGCCTCTTCAGCTGCAACTTACGGTGAAACCGACACTTTCATTGAAGAACGAGAGTACGAAGGTGCATTGAATGTCTACGGCTATTCAAAACAACAATTTGATAACTACGTTCGCCGCTTAACCGCGGATGCAGCAGCACACAACGAAACGCTTTCGCAAATCGTAGGGTTTCGTTACTTCAATGTTTATGGTCCACGCGAGCAACACAAAGGCAGCATGGCCTCTGTCGCTTTCCACCTAAACAACCAAATGAATTCCGGTGAAAACCCGAAATTGTTCGCAGGTAGCGAAACCTTTAAGCGTGATTTTGTGTATGTAGGTGATGTTGCGGCTGTAAACTTGTGGTTCTTAGAAAATGGGGTATCTGGCCTCTTTAATCTAGGTACTGGCAATGCTGAGTCGTTTGAAGAAGTCGCCAAGGCAGTTATCAAGCACCATGGTAAAGGCGAAATCGAAACGATTCCTTTCCCTGAGCATTTAAAAGGTGCTTACCAAGAATTCACTCAAGCAGACCTAACGAAGCTTCGCGGTACAGGTTGCGATATCGAGTTTAAAGCAGTAGCCGATGGCGTTGCTGAGTACATGAAGATCGTAAACGCTTAACGGTATATTTCAGATTAGGACCAATAATACACCCTACTTTTAGCGTGTATTATTGGGAATGTCTAACGAATATAATCATTCCCAGAGTGACCGATATTAAGTTAACTCTCTGATTTAAATAATGTAGTGAATGAATGACCACACAACGCAATGATTTTGATCCAAAAGCTTACAATCCTGAGTTTGAATGGGGTTTTCTAGCACCTAAATACTGGGGAACTTGGATTGCTGTTTTGTTATCGTCTTTAGTCTGCTTCTTACCTAATAGCATTCGTTTAGCATTAGCTAAGTTTATGGCTAAGCAAGCTGTAAAAATTAAGAATAAGGCTAACCGCCGGGCTAGAGTGAACCTTGAGATGTGTTTCCCTGAGCAATCAATCGAAGAGCGCGAAGAAACTCTCTATCAGTCATACGTTACTTCCATCTCATTTTTGATGGGATTTGCTTCACTGACACTCAAGAGTAAAACTTGGCTAGAGAATAACACTGCGATAAACGGCCTAAGCAACCTAACCGATATTATAGACAGTGGCGAGAATGTGATCTTGCTGGTGCCACACACATGGGCTATCGATATCCCAGCGGTATTATTAGCTTCACGCAATTTACCTGTATCTGCGATGGCGAAAGCACAAAAAAACAAACTCAGTGACTGGCTAATGCACCGACAGCGCGTGCAATACGGCGGTCGTGTTTATGATCGCAGCGGTGGTATCAAACCTTTCATCAAGTCGGTACGTGATGGGTACCTGGGTTACTACCTCCCTGATGAAGATCTTGGCCGTGAGCACAGTGTCTTCGTTGACTTTTTCGCGACTCAAAAAGCAACTATCTCAGGCCTTGGTCGCCTATCAAAACTAAGTAAAGCTAAAATTGTGCCCTTGTTTGCTCAATACGATAGCAGTACAGGCCAATACGCCTTGGACTTCTACCCTGCTCTACCCTTCCCAACAGGAAGCGAAGAAGAGGACGCACGTATGATGAACCAATGTATTGAAAATTACGTGAGCAAAAACCCAGAGCAATATATGTGGATCTTAAGACTGCTTAAGACTCGCCCTGATAGCAATATAAATCCTTATAGTGGTTAGCATTACATTAAACAGTATGAATATTATTAACAGAAAGCAGATTTATACAGCAATCTTACTATTACCTTACTTTTTTGCTGTTACAGGCATGTTAGTTTTAGATAGTGGTGATAAGAAAATGATCCCACTATTTTTGATTAGTATCATCGTCAGTATATTAGTATTTAAAAAAGAAACTATATTAAATAACATACAGAGCCCGTTTGTGTGGTTAATTGGCATTTCATGTATATATATCGTATTTAGTTACTATTATCATGGAGCAAGCTCTAGAGAATTAAGATCACTCATCGCCACTACACTATTTCTGATATTTTTCCCGTACAAGCTTCTCACAAAACAACTAACCCGCTGGATTGTTCTAGTTGGCGGCCTTTTTGTATGCCTCAATAGCCTCTACTTCAATGTGTATATGGACGTGGCTCGTGATGCAGGGTATATGAACCCGATACCATACTCCACCGCATGTGCACTACTCGCTGTTATCTCTTTTTCATTGTTATTAGAATCAACTAGAAAAAAAGAGGCTATTATTACCCTGTCCGCTTTTTTATTCTACTTACCTCCTATTGTTTTAAGTGAGACTAGAGGTATTTGGCTCGCGTTTTCTTTATCATTGGTTTTATTATTAATAATAAAGCTAAAAATGACGCGCCCTTCAAATAAGAGTATTTTATTAATAACTGCAGCGGTAATAGCTATTTTATTCTCTGGTTTCATGACATTTAAAGATAATATTAGTCACAGATATGAAAAAACCATTTATGAAATAGAAAAAATAAAAAATAACAACTATAACACCTCTATCGGTCTCCGACTAAAAATGTGGTCTCTCGCTCCAGATTTATTCGAAAAAAAACCAATACTTGGTCATGGACAAGAACATAGAGAGATATTAAAAGGGAAATTGAAAGAGAAAGAAATTTCTAAGCGTCTTTTTCATTTCGCCTCAAGCCATTATCACAATCAATACATCGATAAGATGGTTAAGTCCGGAAGTATTGGGTTAATCCTTTTAATGAGTATATTAATTTACCCATTAATTACACTAAGAAATTTAAAACCATTTGAAATGTATATTGTTATTGGTTCTACTTCTCTGTTTTTTATTGCAGGGTTAACCGATGTGCCTTTCAATCATGCTCAAACACTCACGTTATACTTACTATTCTTAGTCCCTATATGCTCAAGAATTCAGAGGGATTCCAATGACTAAAATCTTTGTCATAAATTTAGAATCTTCCGCAGAAAGAAAAGAAAATATTAGCCGTCAATTGGGCGAACTATCTCTTCCTTTTGAGCTGTTTTCTGCCGTGGACGGCAGAACATCACCTCCTCATCCATTACTGAAACGTTATAATGATGAATTAAGCCAAACATATAGAGCAAAAACGCTTAACGCTGGTCAATTAGGCTGTTACGCAAGTCACTTTTTACTCTGGGAAAAATGTATAGAGCTAAATCAGCCAATAATTATTATTGAAGACGATGCTTTGTTATTTAAAAAGACATTTTTAAATTTTTTAAAAGATATTCCTGAACTACCTGAATCTATCGAATGTATTCGGTTATTTAATAATAAACGTCGAGAGTTCAGTTCTTATTCTATACTAAAATGTTCTTCGACCAACATCCACAAATTCACAAAAGGGCATATGAGTACAACTGCTTATTATCTTACACCTCAAGGAGCGAATAAACTGTTACTACACTCTAAAGAGTGGTACATGGCTGTCGACATATATATGGATCGATTTTGGACGAATGAAGTTGAATGCTATGGAACTAAAGAACCTTGTGTCACTAATGACCCTAAGTTTGACTCTGAAATAGGCTACGCAAAAAAAACAGCTAATAGAAGTCTATTAAAAAAATGTAAACGTGAGTGGTTTAATCTTAATGAAACCATCCAACGCCATCTACATAATATAAAATTTAAAATTAGTAGCAAAAAACAATGAACTTCTCGCTGCTAAAGTGCTCTTACACATACAATTTTACACATGCCTTATCGAGGTGAATGATGGCAGATGAAATTTCAAATCTTTATATTTGCTCTACGGTAAGACATGTGATGCTAAGTGTTTTTCACGCTGTTAAATCAGATAGAAAAGCTACCATTGTATTATTCAATGACTATCAGAATATCCCTTTAGATGTTATAAACACATCAAACCAACCTGATAACATTAAAGTAATATTAGCTAGTAGAGACAAGTTAACATCGAAAATAAAGAAAAAGGGTTTTATAGGGAAGTTTATAATGAAGTCATCTATGCTCGGACTTCGCCTTCCTGCTTTTTTAAAAAAAACTTTAGTTGATTATATTAATAGTTACGAAGAAAACATACTCCCAAATATAGGGTGTTATGAGCTGTTTGTTTTCAATGACGATAATAGAATGTCTCGATTATTTAGGCTATTGGTTCCAAACTATAAAATGATTGAAGATGGAATGAGGAACTACATAGAAATCCCTATCCATGATCCACTAAAGAAAACAATTAGAAGAATTAAGAGCTACCCTTCCGAATCAATGGTAATGGGAGAGAAAAAAGAGTGCCTAGAAATTCACCTTCTTTCGCCAGAGAAATCACCTTCAATCGTAAAAGATAAGGTAAAAAAACTTAATCTTTCAAGGTCAGGATATGCAATTGAGATACTTTCAAAGCTATTCCAAATCGATAGTTATAATCATGAGAAAGGCACTGTAATTATAGCCACTCAACCGACATCCAAAGAGAACACTCTACGATTTAAAGATATAAACTTTGTTAAAAAGGTTTATCAAGACATTTATAAACAGGCAACCAATGCAGGCTATAATGTTGTGTTAAAGCTCCACCCTTCAGAGCCAAAAGACGATTACAACAAATTCTTTGAGGGCGTTGAACAATTACCACCTAAGCTTCCGGTTGAGCTATTCCTGATGTTGTCTAATAAGAAGATGGGGATTGTGTCGTTGTTTTCATCGGTTGGTATGGGATTGGAAGAGTACTGTGACGTTTTTCAGATATTGAAACAAGAAGAGATGGCTGACGCAGTCAAAAGCATCGCAAGTTTTGAACAAAATCGTGAAGATTTAGATATCAGAATTAAGCAAGTTTTACAAAAAATTGAATTATAATTTTAATATAATCACCTAAATTGATTGTCCAATTCAGTTCAACATAAAGAGTAACTCTATGACTAACGCCTTATCACTAATCGGTCGTACGGAGATGCTGTTCAATTCTGATATAAAACAGCATCAAAATGAACTAGCAGACATAATATCAGAATCTAGTTTTCTTGTTTTAGGTGGCGCTGGCTCCATCGGCCAAGCGGTAACCAAAGAAATTTTCAAACGCAACCCTAAAAAGCTGCATGTTGTTGATATTAGTGAAAACAACATGGTAGAGCTGGTTCGAGATATTCGTAGCTCATTTGGTTACATCGATGGTGACTTCCAAACATTTGCCTTAGATATTGGCTCCCTAGAATATGACGCATTCATTAAAGCCGATGGCAAGTTCGATTATGTGTTGAACCTATCTGCGCTTAAGCATGTTAGAAGTGAAAAAGATCCTTATACATTGATGCGCATGATTGATGTAAATGTCTTTAATACCGACAAAACAATTCAGCAGTCTATTGATGCCGGTGCGAAAAAGTACTTCTGTGTTTCAACAGATAAAGCTGCAAACCCTGTTAACATGATGGGGGCGTCAAAGCGCATTATGGAAATGTTCCTTATGCGAAAAAGTGAGCAAATGGCAATCTCAACTGCTCGATTTGCAAATGTGGCATTCTCTGATGGTTCGCTACTTCACGGATTTAACCAACGTATCCAAAAACGCCAACCTATCGTGGCCCCAAATGACATCAAGCGTTACTTTGTTACTCCTCAAGAGTCGGGAGAGCTATGTTTAATGTCTTGTATCTTTGGCGAAAACCGTGACATTTTCTTCCCGAAGCTGAGTGAAGCTCTACATCTTATTTCGTTTGCAGATATCGCGGTGAAATACCTAGAGCAACTTGGTTTTGAACCTCACCTATGTGAAACAGAAGAAGAAGCTCGCCAACTTGCACATACGCTTCCAGAGAAGGGCAAGTGGCCATGTTTGTTTACTGCAAGTGATACAACGGGTGAAAAAGACTTCGAAGAGTTTTTCACGGATAAAGAAGAGCTGGATATGTCTCGATTCGAAAATCTGGGCATCATCAAAAATGAACCTCTTTATGAGCAAGAGCTTCTTACTTTGTTTGAAAACAGTATTTCAGAGATGAAAGACGAGCGAGCTTGGACCAAGGAACAAATTGTAAAACTCTTTTTTACAATGATTCCTGATTTTGGGCACAAAGAAACCGGTAAATACCTCGATAGCAAGATGTAAGCGGAGTAATTAATGAAAGCGACATCTATTGTTGAATTTGTTAGAGATACCTACAAAACGGACGAATTCATTCCGCTGCACGCACCAACGTTTAATGGCAACGAAAAAGCCTACGTCATGGAAACGATTGACAGTACCTTTGTTTCTAGCGTTGGCAAGTTTGTTGATGATTTTGAGCGAAAGATTGAAGCGTATACTGGTACAACTAAAGCAGTAGCAACCGTCAATGGTACTGCGGCATTGCATGCGGCTTTATACATGGCTGATGTTCAACGAGGCGACCTCGTTATAACACAAGCCCTGACATTCGTTGCGACTTGTAATGCACTGTATCACATGGGCGCCGAGCCGATTTTTGTGGATGTTTCTCCAGTAAGTTTGGGCCTTTGTCCTAAAGCGGTGGATTCATTCTTAAGTGAGCATGCCGAAACAACCGAAGCGGGTTGCATTCATAAACAGACAGGCAAACGAATTAAAGCGGTTGTCCCTATGCATACCTTTGGTCACCCTGTGGAGCTCGATGAGCTGGTTGCAGTTTGCCTCAAATGGAACCTTGTTTTAGTCGAAGATGCTGCAGAAAGCCTAGGTTCTTTTTATAAGGGTAAGCACACAGGGACAATGGGTGACGTGAGTGCAATCAGCTTCAACGGCAATAAAATCATCACAACTGGTGGTGGCGGTATGGTCTTGTGTAAAACCGAGGAGCTAGGAGCACGAACCAAGCATGTCACGACGACAGCGAAAGTGCCTCACCCCTACGAGTTTTTCCATGATGAACCGGGCTTTAACTACCGTATGCCTAATCTAAACGCGGCATTGGGTTGCGCACAAATGGAAGTTATTGAGCAGTACTTAAAGCAAAAAAGACAACTGGCAAAATGCTACGAAAATCTTTTCAGTGGGACTGATTTTCAGTTTGTTACTGAGCCAGATTATGCCGAGTCGAATTACTGGTTAAATGCCATTATTTGCCCAGATAAAAAAAGTAGAGAAGAGATCCTTGCGGGCACAAACAGTGCAGGTGTGATGACTCGCCCAATTTGGCAGCTCATGCACAGGTTACCAATGTTTGAAAATGCAATGCGCGGTGATCTTACTTACTCTGAATTTATCGAAGCGCACCTAATTAACCTTCCAAGTACACCGGTGGAAATTTAAAGCTAAGTAGGTTTAATACACGATGCAGACACATAAAAAAGTCGCGGTCTTTACTGGTACCAGAGCGGAGTATGGTCTGCTCTTTTGGCTTTTAAAAGACATACAAAGCGACCCAGATCTAACATTACAGTTGCTCGTTTCTGGTATGCACCTATCTCCAGAATTTGGTGATACTTATAAGCAAATAGAAAAAGATGGCTTCCAGATCGACGAGAAAATAGAGATTTTGCTGTCTTCTGACTCGCCGGTTGGAACGGCAAAAAGTATGGGTTTGGGCGTTCTAGGTTTTGCTGATGCATTGTCACGATTAGCACCCGATGTCCTTGTCATTCTTGGAGATCGTTTTGAAGCTCTAGCTGCAGCGCAAACTGCCATGATACTCCGTATTCCAATTATACATTTGCATGGTGGGGAAATAACCGAAGGCGCTTACGATGATGCGATCCGTCATGCTATTACCAAATTGAGCTACCTGCATGGCACGTCAACAGACGAATATCGAAATCGAGTCATTCAATTAGGTGAATCGCCAGAGCGAGTAAAAAACGTTGGTGCGATTGGCTTAGATCACTTGAATAGAGGCTCTTTTATGACGATTTCAGAGTTGAGTGAATCACTGAACTTTGATCTTACAGGTCCTTATTTTGTAGTCACCTACCATCCTGTCACTCTCGGAGATGAATCCCCAGAGGATAGCTTTCAAGCTCTGTTAGACGCACTAGATGAATACCCGAATCACCAAATTATACTGACTTATCCCAATGCGGATGATGGCGGGCGTCGAATCATTCCGATGTTAGAGGCTTATGCCGCGAAACAACCAAGCCGCGTGCTGGCAATCCCCTCTCTCGGGCAAATACGCTATTTAAGTTCAGTCAAGCACGCTGCTGCAGTCATTGGAAACTCGTCGAGTGGTATTATTGAAGTTCCAGCTTTTGATGTTCCAACGGTCAATATTGGTTCAAGACAAAAAGGGCGACTAGCGGCCAAAAGTGTGCTGAATTGCGAACCCAGTTTGGCGTCTATCACAGAGGCAATTAGTGATGCTGTGAAGCGAAATTACAAGCTAGATGGTGAAACGATCATCAATCCTTATGGGCAAGGTGACACGAGTGCTCAGGTTATAGAAATGCTTAAATCCTTGCGTTTTGAACGCAGCAAAGCGTTCCATGACCTCACACTAGATAATGTATAATTCCTTTATAGACCGAGAACAAATACAAAAAGAGACTCTATGACATTAATAATTGCTGAAGCAGGTGTTAACCATAATGGGAATGATAAGCTCGCCTTTGAATTAGTGGAAGCTGCTTATCAAGCAGGTGCTGACATTGTTAAGTTTCAAACCTTTAAAGCGAAGAACTTGGTCACAGAGTCGGCAAAGCAAGCTGACTATCAAGCAGCGAACACACAAAAGCAAGAATCTCAGTTGGCGATGCTAAGTCGCCTAGAATTATCGTATGAAGTACACCATCAATTGGTTGCCCACTGCAATAAACTTGGGATTGAATTCCTCTCTACTGCTTTTGATTCTGAAAGCTTAGATTTTTTGGTGAACGAACTCGGTCTCAAGCGATTAAAGATCCCCTCAGGTGAGATCACCAACGCGCCTCTTGTTTTAGAGCATGCACGTACTGGTTGTGATCTTATTGTTTCTACAGGTATGGCTACATTGGCAGAAGTTGAGTCAGTACTTGGGGTTATAGCATTCGGTTATCTTACTGACGATGACAAACAACCCAGTATTCTGGCTTTCCAACAAGCTTATGCCTCGAATGAAGGTCAGAGGTTGCTTAAAGAAAAAGTGACTATCTTACATTGTACAACTGAATATCCAGCGCCAATGGAAGAAATTAATCTGAAAGCAATGGACACACTAGGCCTAGCATTTGATTTAGCGTCAGGCTATTCAGATCACAGTGAGGGAATAACTATTCCAATCGCTGCTGTAGCGCGTGGGGCAGTATTAATCGAAAAACATTTTACCCTTGATAAAACCATGGAAGGGCCAGACCACAAAGCTTCTTTGGAACCAGATGAACTCAAAGCTATGATCGATGCTATTCGCCAGGTTGAAGTCGCGCTTGGTACTAGTGTTAAGAGCCCCACTGTTTCTGAGGTTAAAAACAAGGCAGTAGCTCGTAAAAGCTTAGTCGCAGCAAAACCAATCTCTGTTGGGGAAACCTTTAACATGGAAAATTTAGTGATAAAGCGCCCAGGCTCAGGTATGTCTCCTTATAAGTTGTGGGAGCTTTTGGGGAAAACAGCAAGTAAGCCATATCGAGCAGGGGATCTAATCGTTGAGTAACCTTGAACTTCCCATTGTAATGATTGGTGGCGGTGGGCATGCTAGCGTGTTAACCGATATTTTGTTGGAGAAAGGACGAGAAATTATTGCAGTTATTAGCCCAGATGACATAACTCAACGTGATGTTTTCGTGGGACTTACTCAACTCTTAGAAGACGCTGATATAACGGAGTACTCACCAAGTGATGTTCTGTTGGTAAATGGTATTGGCATGATGCCTAAGTCTTCATTACGAGAGAAAGTTGGAATCTATTTTAGCCAGTTGGGTTATCGATTTGAGACTGTTATTGCGCCAACAGCTCATGTATCAAGTTTTGTTTCTCTAGCTGAAGGCTCTCAAATTCTAACTCAAGCCGTAGTGCAGGCAGGTGTTGAGATAGGAGCCCATAGCATCATTAATACAGCAGCTCTCGTTGAGCATGATTGTATTATTGGTCAGCACAATCATATTGCTCCTCGAGCAACACTTTGTGGACACGTTAAAACCCATGACAATGTATATGTTGGAGCTGGGTCGACAGTAATTCAGGGTATTGAGTTGGGTAAAGGCTGTATTGTAGGGGCGGGCAGCACCATTGTTAAAGACGTTGACTCGCACACAATTACTTTCGCTAAACTAAATCAGGAAACTAAGTGGGTTGGAAATGATTAATAGTTGGAAAAAAGCCATCTTGTCACCGTCAGCAACACTTAAAGATGCGTTACAAATTATAGATTCAGAAGCACTCCGTGGAGCATTGGTCGTTGATGGCTTGCACACCTTGTTAGGTGTAGTCACAGATGGGGATATTCGTCGAGGGCTGTTATCGGGCAAGGGCCTTAACACTCCTGTATCTGATGTAATGAACTCGTCACCAGTAACAGCAACATCACTAAATTCAAGAGATCACCTAATTGAGGAAATGAATAAGCTCGATATCTTGTTCATTCCTATCGTTGATGACGGGAAATTAGTTGGCCTCGAAACTCTTCACCGCGCTCTAGTAAACAAACCAAGTTATCAAAACCCAGTCTTTATTATGGCAGGAGGCTTTGGCACCCGTTTGAAGCCTCTTACAGACAATTGCCCCAAACCGATGCTAAAGATCGGAGATAAACCAATTCTTGAAACTGTGATACGAAGCTTTACTAAAGCGGGTTTCGTTAACTTTTATATCTCTACGCATTATATGCCTGAACAAATTCAAAACCACTTTGGCGATGGTAGTGATTTAGGCATTAACATCACCTATATCCATGAGAGTGAACCGCTAGGAACAGGTGGCGCATTAGGCTTATTACCTGATGACCTACCTAAAGACCTACCTCTCATTATGATTAATGGAGATGTTCTAACAAAGGTAGATTTTCAACGCTTGTTAGAATTTCATATAGACAATAACGCTGATGCAACAATGTGTGTCCGTGAATACGACTATCAAATCCCTTACGGTGTAATAAATGGAGAAGGAAACAAAATAACGAGTATGGTCGAAAAACCAATACAACGTTTTTTCGTGAATGCTGGTATTTATGTAGTTTCACCTCAAGTTATTGATTCTGTGCCAAAAAATCACCGTATAGATATGCCTACGTTGTTAGAGCAACATATGAATAAACGCAACAATGTGTTGATGTTTCCAATCCACGAGTATTGGTTAGATATTGGCCGCATGGACGATTTCAATCGAGCGCAGGCTGATATCCATAGCTTAGAGATGTTCTAATGATTTACACTAAAAGAGTATTGGCGATTATCCCTGCCCGCGGTGGCAGCAAACGACTACCAAGAAAGAACGTGCTGCCTTTAGCTGGAAAACCATTAATTGGGTGGTCAATTGATGCAGCCAAAAAGAGTAAGTATGTTGATCAAGTATTCGTTAGCACAGATGATCAGGAGATAGCGGATGCCTCCTCCCTATTTGGTGTCGATGTTCCAGAGCTAAGACCAGACCACTTAGCATCGGATACAGCAACGACAGAGAGTGTTCTAACTTATACGTTAGAAAAATTTGGACGTGACGTAGATATAATTGTACTGCTTCAACCAACATCTCCATTGCGAACGGCTCAACATATCGATGAAGCATTGGATCTGTTCATTGAAAAACAGGCTTTCTCCGTAGTTTCCGTTACACCATGTGAACACCCACCACTTTGGGCTAACACGCTTCCAGAAGATGGCACAATGGGAGACTTTATTCGCCCTGAAGCATTAAAGCGCTCTCAAGATTGCGGTGATTTTTACCGATTCAATGGGGCTATTTATATCTTCGATGCTCGAAAGCTTATGGAGTATGGTGAAATTAAATACACGGAAAAATCCTTTGCCTACGTGATGGAAAATCGAGTTTCTTTTGATATTGACCAACAATTAGATTTTGAGCTTGCCGAGTTTTTTATGAACAAAAAGGGCTAAACAGCCCTCTTCACTTTATATTACTGCTTTAGCAACTTCTCAAAAAACTCCAAATGCTTCTTCACTGTCACTCGTGAACTAAAGCTTTCATCTAGGCGCTTCTTAGCCGCTTCACTCATTGTTGTGCACTTTGCCTTATCTTGTGCGAGCTTGTCCATAGCCACCCCTAACGCCTTGGCGTCACCAGTCGGGACGATATAACCCGTTTCGCCATCTACAACGAGTTCAGGAGCTCCACCTGTGGTAGTAACAACAGAAGTTGTGCCATTTGCCATTGCTTCAACAATGGTACGCGGTAGCCCTTCTCCGCTGATCGATGGCTGAACTTGAAAATCTGCCATACACATAATTGAAGGGATGTCAGTACGATGGCCGATGTAGTGAATTCGCTCACTCATAGGGCTCGCTTTCATCTCATCAAAGTGAGGCTCATAGCCACTACCCGCTAAGATTAAGTGGAAGTTCGGTGCTGTAATGTATTTGGTCGCCTCAAGTAAAACAGAAATACCCTTACTTGGCCTTACATGCGCTGCAGTAATCGCAACTACATCATCTTCATTCAATCCAAACTCAGAGCGCTCAGTTGGTGGTACTTTATACCAATCCAATTCATGCCCTTTGTATATGGTAACAACGTTATCTTTGTTCTTCCAAACGCGCTTCACCACATCTTGTCGCACCGCTTCTGAAACACAGACTATGCCATCTACACGAGGGTGAAGTTGAGTTAAATAAGCACTAGGGTCATGTCGATATAACCCGCCAGTAGTGCCTCGATAAACGACTAATTTAACGTTGAAACCAATACACGCAAACGCCGCATTAGGTATCGTCTTTGAGTTAAAAGCATAGCAGATGTCGTAATCATGAGTTTTCAGCTCGTGGCGAATCTTTTTAATGGTGTCAAAACAAATTTTACGTTTCGGATAGCCATCAACTACTCGGATACCATGCTCTTCTAGCTTTGATACATGCTCAGACTCACCTTGGGTCATGATAGTGACTTGGTGACCTTGACGCGCGAGCTCTATAAAGATCGCGGCTTCAGGGCGTAAGCTATTCCATGCATGTAAGTAAGATGCACAAACTAAAATTTTCATCTATCGGTTCCTATTTGGCTTGGTCTTCTGAACGGTTTTCTAGAATCCACAAGCCAACATATTTATTGAAATTCACTTGGGCGTAGGTCATTGCCACAATAAATCCAACACTACCATCTAAAAAACCACGACGAATGACATAGATTAAAAAGAAAGTCCAAATAGCACGTAACAAAGCCACCAATAAACCTGAGCTCTTCTTTCCTTTTCGGTGATACTTCTGAGAGCCAAGCCACGCATATTTTGCAGCCTTATCTAGGCCATGCCCATAATCTCGATGAGTATAGTGGAGCAAATAGCCTTTCAGAATACCTATCGTCCCTTGTCCCGGTACAACAGTTTCATGCACTTCATCCAACGTATAACGAGAGCCCTCTCTTTTGAAGAGTCTCAGCACAGCACGAGCACTTCGACCATGCTTAAGCGTTGTTCCATAGAGCGTCACTCCCCAAGGAAGTTTATACGCGGTATGCTTGATTTGATCTTGCTTTAACAACTCAATAAGAGCCTTGCTCATTTCAGGGTCTAGAGCTTCATCAGCATCGATTGATAACACCCAATCACATGTCGCTTTATCTAACGCTCGTTGTTTTTGTTTGCCAAAACCAGGCCAATCAGTGATAGTCACATCATCTGTATATTTTCTACATATATCAACCGTTGCATCCGTTGAACCGCTATCTAATACAATAATTTCATCAGCAATATCCACTACCGACTTTAAACATACTTCAACACGGTCTTCTTCATTTTTTGTAATTAAAATAACGGATAGTGAGTGCTTTCTCATAACAGTTCTCTTTCGATAGTTTTAAAATTTCCAGTGCCCTAGCACTTTCCTCATTTTATATTGTCTTAACAAGTTGAGCGGTTTACTCTTCAAGTGTGAGGTACCTTTATCGAGCAAAGCGTTAGTTGCACCTAATACTCGTAGACTAGATTCACCATCATTATACGGATGAATAAACTGACAGTATGCCTCTACCTCTTCCATTAAATTACTTGGTCGTGACAACGCCAATTCTAAAGTCCCTTCAACTTCACACTTCTCCTTAATATTTAACAAGTGAGACTTAGGACTTTGATTATTAAAAGTCACGACTGGTTTATGTTGAAGTAAAAACATTAACAACACCGAAGATGTATCACACAGCATAACATCTGCTGCTTGAAGTAATGGAATGACGTTATCTGTTTCTACAAAGGTTAGGTTTTCACTTTCAAGGGACTTATACATATCCACAATTTCTGTCGACATTTTAGGGTGAAATTGTACGAACCAACGCCACTTCCCGCTTTGTGACATACGCTTCACTTCTTCATACAAATGAGGGGCACACGTGAGATTACGTGAAAACGTCGAGCACATTAGAACGATAGGGCGAGAATCGTCATTATTTAAGTATGGATTTTCATTATGTTGTGAAAACAATGGGTCCAACATTGGCCAGCCAGTTTCTTCAACGTCAAAAAAGCCATGCTTCGCTTTTAGATCCAAAAATGGTGCCGTTGTTTGAGGGCCTTGGGTGCAATACATATCAAAGCACCCGCGAATTTCAAAATGATCTTCTCTGCCACGTCGATTGAGCTTTCCTGAATTAAAACCATGGAAAACCCCAATTTTAACGCCGGGGATAAAACTAGGAACGACATTACCCGGTACAAATACAGCATCAGGATTCCATTTATTCACCTCGGCAATACTGTTTAATTGAACCTCGTCATGCAATAGAAACCTATCATCAACTTCATTCCCCTCTAAGAACCAACGCACTTCCCCTTGATGTTCCAAGATTACTTTTTGTAAAGGGCGCAAGATTGCATATGAATAATTTTGTGATATGTACATCAAATAGCGACGTTTTTGGCAGTTCACAGTTTATCCCTTTAATGCCTGTTTTCTAAAATCACATTCTAACTTAAGATAGAGTTAATCTACGATGTTTCTTCGTTTTACTCTCAAAGTTTTTATATTCTTATGCTTATACGACTTATCTATACTCTTATATTGTCATTGGCCTCTCCGCTACTGCTGTATGGGCTTTATAAGAGCAAACCTGGAAAGCCAAGTTTTGGTCAGCGTTGGAAAGAACATTTCGGGACCACACCGCAAACTCAAGGTAAGAATCCTATCTGGATTCACGCAGTATCGGTTGGTGAATCGATTGCCGCCGTACCGATCATAAAGCAACTGAAGCGACGCAATCCAAACCAAGCCATTATCGTTACCACCACAACCAGCACGGGTGCAGAGCAGATAGAAAAACTCGGTGATTTGGTCGAACATCGCTACATGCCGATTGATTTTTCTTGGTGTGTACGAGGCTTCCTTAAATCAGTAAAACCAAAGCAAATGTTGATTATGGAAACAGAGCTTTGGCCAAACACGTTACATTGCGTCGCGAAAGCTGGGATTCCTATTTCAGTACTCAACGCTCGCCTATCTGAGCGCTCGTGCCAGCGCTATGCTAAATTCCAATCCGTCTTTAACCTTCTAGCGAAAAACCTTTCTCAAGTACTCTGCCAATACCCAAGTGATGCTGAGCGTTTTATACGATTAGGGTTAGATAAAGCATCGGTGCATGTGACAGGCTCAATCAAGTTTGATATTGAAGTCTCTTCTGAACAAGTAGAAAAAGGTAAAGCTTTGAGGGATCAAGTCGGCTTTAATCGTGATGTCTGGATTGCTGCGAGTACCCACCAAGGTGAAGATGAAATTGTTTTAGATGCTCATAAGCAACTTCTAAAAGACAACCCAAGAGCGTTATTGATGATTGTACCTCGTCACCCTGAACGATTCAGCCAAGTGACGGAACTGGCTAAACAGCACGAATTCAATACCGTCACTCGAACAAGTCAACAACCTATCGCCTCTGATGTTGAAGTGTATATCGCTGATACGATGGGAGAAATGTTGACCTTACTCGGTGGTGCTGATGTGTGTTTTATGGGAGGAAGCCTTGTAGGCGATAAGGTAGGTGGCCATAATCTTCTAGAGCCGGCGGCCCTGCAGTTACCTTTACTCAATGGCCCTAGCTATTTTAACTTCAGCGAGATTACTGACAAGCTACTGGAAGCCAATGCCGTGGTTATTTGTCAAGATAGCCAAGATATCGTAGGCCAGCTCGAACAACTGTTCAAACAATCAGAGCTGCGTAAAGCTAAAGGCTTAGCGGCTTATCAAGTGGTTGAGCAGAACCGAGGGGCATTGAATAAAACCTTGGAATACATTCTTAGCTAACATTCTTGGCTGTTCGCCATTCTTAACGAATAGCTATTAACCTTGGTAGCCTTGCAATAACAGTTCCCAATCCGGCTCTTGCCATTGAATCTGGCGCTTGTTCACTTCTTTTAAGAACGAGCGCTTTAAGCGATTCAAGTTGCCTTCTTTCCAGTCATCACCCGCTTGCTGACCACACTTATCAAAGTCAATAATCCACACCCTTTGCGAGTCATCAAGCAGGATATTATGAATGTTGAGATCGGTATGATTAACCCCAGCATCGTGCATCTTGCGTACCTCTTGGCCAATTCGACGATAAACATCCGCATCTATCGGGCCATTGACCAAGACATCAACCAGATCTTTGGCATTGGGAATTCGTTCAGACATTAAGTCCGCTCGATAAAGTAGTCCGCTTTTAATTGCTCTAGCAGCAATAGGCTTCGGTACATTCACACCTGCGTTTGCCAATATCTTGAGGACATTAAGCTCCATCGCACAGCGAGTACTCTCCCAATCAGAGAAACGATATTGGTCTTCGACTAGCTTCCCAAACAATCCGCCACGGCGATAGTGACGCAACGCGGCCTGTATTCCATCAAGCTGAATGAACCATGTGGTACCACGACCTTGAGCACTCCCTGAAATGGCTTCACGTTTTCGCCAGTATTCAGCCTCGAAGATCTGTGCGATATCGTCCTCTGGTACCTGAGCCAGAAGTTCAGGGTCGTACCAAATTGTTTGGTTCTTGGTGCTAATCGTTTCCATCTATGAGGCCTTTGGGTCGCTTTTCGTCATTGCTATTTTACAACTAATGCGAGTATCTGCATAATTCTGATGTTATTCACTTTTTTCGGGCACTTTATGTCACTGTTCTCAACTGCACCTCAATCTCTTTGCATACTTCGCCTTTCCGCGATTGGCGACGTTTGTCATGCTATCTCTGTGGTTCAAGCCATCCAGAAGCAGTGGCCTGAAACGAAAATTACTTGGATAACGGGCAAAATAGAAGCCATGCTGATCGGCGATCTACCCGGTATTGAGGTTATTGTTTTCGATAAGAAACAAGGCTTCAAAGGAATGCGTGAATTATGGCGTCAGCTATCTGATCGTAAATTTGATGCACTTCTGCATATGCAAGCTGCACTCAGAGCCAGCGTGCTATCTTGGGGGGTAAAGGCAAAATGCAAGGTAGGATTTGGTAAAAACCGTACTCGTGAAGCTCAATCACTCTTTACCAACCGCCACCTACCTATCTCGGACAAGTTTCATGTACTGGATAACTTTGCCGAATTTGCTCGCTACATTGGTGTGCCTTTTGATAAACCTCAATGGGATATCCCTTTAACACCTGAAGATGAACAGTTAGCAATCAGTACTATGGCAGACAAACCGACCTTGGTTATCTCCCCTGCTGCTAGCAAAGATTCTCGCAATTGGCTAACAGAGCGATACGCTGCTATTGCTGACTATGCTGTCGAACAAGGCATGCAAGTGGTGTTATGTGGTTCTCCGGCACCAAGAGAAGTTAACCTTGGTAGCGACATCGAAAAATTATGCCAGTCGCCAGTAACCAACTTGATTGGCAAAACGAACTTGAAGCAACTGACTGCCGTACTGAAACATGCAACGGTGGTATTGGCACCTGATACTGGCCCAGCCCACTTGGCAACTACGCAGTCAACGCCTGTAATCGGCTTGTACGCGCACAGCGATCCTCGTAGAACAGGACCTTACAACGATCTCGATATCGTAGTGAGTGTTTATCAACAGCACGTAGAAGCACAACAAGGTAAACCAGTCGCAGACCTTCCATGGGGAACCCGTGCTAAAGGCGATGATCTGATGAAAGACATCACACTCGATATGGTAAAGCAGCAACTCGATAAGGCCTTAAACTCTAGTAAAGCACCGAATTCGAACACTACATTAAGCAAGGACAGCTAAAATGAGCACACACGTTATTTATCCAGGAACGTTTGATCCGGTGACCAATGGCCACCTTGATATCATTGTTCGTGCCGCTAGCATGTTTGACCATATCACTGTTGGAGTAGCAGCGAGCCCAAGTAAAAAAACCATGTTTGAATTAGATGAACGTGTAGAGTTGTTACGTGATGCGGTGTCTCACTTACCTAACGTGTCTGTTGAAGGATTTTCGGGGTTACTGGTCGATTTTGCTAAACAGCAGCAAGCGAATGTGTTGGTGCGAGGCCTAAGAACAACCATGGATTTTGAGTACGAGTTTGGACTCACTAGCATGTACCGCAAGTTACTACCAGGGCTTGAAAGCGTGTTCCTTACCCCTTCAGAAGAATATGCTTTCCTCTCTTCAACCATTGTTCGTGAAGTCGCTATACACGGCGGGGATATTAGTCAGTTTGTGCCACAAAAAGTAGCAGACGAAATCACAATAAAAACAGCCAAGTAGTTCTCTTTATCTACTCCGAAAAATAAAAATAGCGCTCAGTGAGCGCTATTTTTATTAATACCTATAATTTAATCCGCCCCGAGCACGATCTTTCCGACACTACAGAACCACTAATAGTCAATCAGCCATACTGCCTCAACATTCTTGAAGCCCGTCACAACCATAATCGCTAAATAAGTGAACCGTTATTACAAAAATCCAGGCGAGTGTTACTATGGTTCAGTATAAATAAACACATCAATATAGCTTTATGAAATCATACTGTATTACCTTAAAAGCAAACCATTGTAGGCAAAAATCAACAGCTAACGCCCTTAAGGATGCTCAGGTTGATTTTGAGTTTTTTATCGGAGTGGATGCACGAACCGATGAACATCCTCTACTAACAAGAATTCACGATAGAGCTTTTTTACACAATATGGGTAGACCGCATGCAATTGGGGAAGTGGGGTGTTATGCAAGCCATTATCTTATTTGGCAAAAATGCATAGAGTTAAATGAACCCATTTTAGTCTTCGAAGATCATGCCGATATTGATATCGATATATTTCGCAATACTTTGACTATCGCCGAGCAGCATATTGAGCAGTGTGGTTTTATTCGCTTACAAGACAGTAAGAATAGACTACATTATTCAGTTGATAAGTACGATACACAGCATCTTGTAAAGTATTTGAAAGTTCCTCAAGGAACCGCCTGCTATGCTATATCTCCCAAAGCGGCACAAGCTTTCATCGAACAAAGTTCAACTTTTAATTATCCAGTTGATGTATTCTTAAGGAATACTTGGATTCATAAGCACCCCATGTTTGGTGTTTCTTCTGCTGGATTACAGCGTAGTAAACGGCCGTCAATTATCGGTAGTCGTAAACATAAAGGTAGAAAAGACTATTCTGTCGCCTTTATGAAGATTGTGAACAAAATAAAGAGTATGGCACTTAATCTATCAACAAACCTTTATCACCTTGCAGTACTAGATAAAGAGTTCAGACCAAAATTCTAGGTCTAGGAAAAGTACACTCACATTAAATTGCCCCCTCTCTTTATGCTTATACTTATACCTAAAAAGCAATCATGCGATTACCTATAAAAATAGCGCTCAGTGAGCGCTATTTTTTATTCAAAGTTTATCAATTACTACAGCGAGTAATAGGCTTTATACCAATCCGCGAAAGCTTTCGCGCCTTCTTGGATCTTCACTTGAGGTTTATAGCCAACCGCTTCAAACAAATCTTCCGTATCAGCGTAAGTCGCGTACACATCACCAGGCTGCATTGGCATGAAGTTCTTTTTCGCTTCAACACCTAGAGCACCTTCTAATGCTTCGATGTAGTCCATTAATTTAACCGGGCTGCCATGACCGATGTTAAACACGCGATACGGAGCAGAACTGGTTGCTGGTGACCCTTGCTCAACGGTCCAATCTGGTTGCTTGGCTGGTATACGATCTTGAACACGAATAATACCTTCAACGATATCATCGATATAAGTGAAGTCACGCATCATGTCGCCGTTGTTATAAATGTCGATTTCTTTGCCCGCTACGATTAGATTCGCAAACTTGAACATCGCCATATCAGGGCGACTCCAAGGGCCGTAAACCGTAAAGAAGCGAAGACCTGTCGTTGGTACGTCGTATAAATGAGAATAGGTATGCGCCATCAACTCATTCGACTTCTTAGTCGCGGCGTACAGTGAAATCGGGTGATCAACACTGTCTGCCGTGTGGAATGGCATTTTCTGGTTCAAGCCATAAACTGAGCTTGATGAAGCGTAAACTAGGTGCTCTACCTTGTTATGGCGACAGCCTTCAAGAATAGCTAGGTGACCGACAAGGTTGCTATCGGCATACGCCATCGGGTTATCAATTGAGTAACGAACGCCAGCTTGTGCAGCTAAATGAATGACACGATCAAATTTCTGTTCAGCAAACAACGTTACCATGCCTTCTCTATCAGCAAGATCCATCTCGATGAAGGTTAGGTTTCCATGCTCAATGCGCTTTAGACGATCATGTTTCAAAGAGACTTCGTAGTAGTCATTCAAGTTATCAATACCGACAACCTCATGTCCTGCTGCACATAGTCGCTCTGAAACTGCAGAGCCAATAAACCCGGCAACGCCAGTTACTAAATATTTCATTCTACTATTCTCAATTCATATCATTAGTGTAATTGTAGCTACTAGCCTGCCTATCTACTAGCGTAAAAAAGTGAACATAAGTTCAGTTTTTTTATACTTGGCACTCTTCACAGAAAAACGTGTTCCTCTGCCCTATTTTTAGCTCTTGAATCAGAGCTTCACAATTAGGGCACTTTTCACCAGCTTTACCATAAACCTGAAGTTCTTGGGCAAAGTACCCGGGCTTGCCATCTGCTTGTGCGAAATCTTTTAGGGTAGTACCGCCTTGTTTAATGGCGGTAGCGAGCACTTGTTTGATCTCTTTGGTCAACAAGACCCACTCTTGTTTTGTCACTTTGCTTGCAGGGCGCAAAGGGCTAATACGTGAAGCAAATAGCGCTTCATTGGCATAGATATTACCCACACCAACCACCACTTTGTTGTCCATGATGAACTGCTTGACGGCCACTTTACGCTTTTCTGCTTTCTCAGCAATGTAGTCAGCGTTGAAGTCATCGGTTAGTGGTTCAGGGCCAGAACCAAGCAACACAGAGTGGACTTCATCAGGCGCCGACCACAACCAAGCGCCAAAGCGGCGAGGGTCGTTGTAGCGCAATACTTTGCCATTGGTGAGCTTAAGATCCACGTGATCGTGCTTTGCTGCTGGGAAGTCAGCATCTAAAACGCGTAGTGAGCCAGACATACCAAGGTGAACAATGGCAGTGCCAGTATCCGTTTCAATCAATAGGTACTTTGCACGGCGCGAGATAGAGCGAATCACCTGCCCTTCTAATGCTTTTAACTCTTGTGGGATATCCCAACGCAGCTTAGGCGTGCGAAAAGTAAGGGTTTTAATGGTCTCGCCAACTAAATGAGGCGAGATCCCCATACGGCTTACTTCGACTTCGGGTAATTCAGGCATAGTTAGTCGTCCGATTTAGAGGAGTGGTTAGCGTTAAAGCTTGGAAACAGGTAGCTCTCTTCAATAGACACCGCCAACCACTGATCATTCCAGTTTTTTAACAACCAGAACTCAGGCAATTGATAATAGGTAATACGCTGGGGCTCTTCTTGGTCTTGATACCATACTTCGATGGTGTGTGGTGTATTTAACCGAGGCGTAAGGTCTGTGTAGGTCTGTGAGTCGACTTCCGTGCCCACAAGCTCTTTCCAACGTTGTGACAGCTCTTGTGCATTGGTGGCTTGAGGAAAGTCAGTATCTTCGAACTGGTAAACCCATTGATTATCTTGTTGAATGACAGACCACTTAGCAAAGTGTAACGCTTGAAGCTTTGCTGTTGGGTTCAGGAGATAAGGATAAGGGCTATCAACCTGCGGTTCAGGCTCGATAAGGTACGCTTTGATCAATGTTGGAAGGTTTAACACGCCAATAAAAGCGATCACACTGAACATGAGTATGTTGTTCCACCGGCGTCCACGATATCTCATCTGATTCTGCTCATCTAACCTATTGAACATTCAGTATATCGTGAAAGTGGCAATACTTTCTATGTTGTACAGATTTCTATCTATCAGAGGCTATATCAAGCAAGAATAATTGAGTTCCTCAAATTTTAGATATAAAAAAACCCAGCGATTAAACTGGGTTTTTCAATTCTTTCTTCTACTGAAGAAGAGCAAAAAAAGCATCAATTACTTGATTTTAGCTTCTTTGTACATAACGTGTTGGCGAACTACTGGATCAAACTTTTTGATCTCAAATTTGCCTGGCATGTTACGCTTGTTCTTATCAGTTGTGTAGAAGTGACCAGTACCTGCAGAAGATACTAGACGAATTTTCTCACGAATGCCTTTAGCCATTGCTTAATTCCTCTTAAACGTTTTCGCCACGTGCACGGATATCAACAAGAACAGCATCGATGCCTTTCTTATCAATGATACGCATGCCTTTAGCAGTTAGACGTAGTTTAACAAAACGTTTTTCGCTCTCTACCCAGAAACGATGAGTTTGTAGGTTCGGCAGAAAACGGCGCTTAGTAGCATTGCGTGCGTGTGAACGGTTGTTACCCGTTACTGGACGCTTACCAGTTACTTGGCATACTCGGGACATGAATGTCTTCTCCAATCGTTTCAGCTCGATATCAACCTTGGTGGCCGAACCTCTCTATCAATTAAAATAGAAGGTAAAAACCGTTATGGAAAATCCATACAAGGCTATCAAAGGTCGCGCATTATACTAACTTGACACGCATTGCTCAAGACCCGAACAGATCCTTTTTACGGATTTCGTGATCTTTTTTTGTGCAGCGCAGCTTGCTTGAGTAATCAGAGCTGATTTTAGGTCTAAAAATGTGGGCGGAATAATAGCAGATTTAACGCAACTAACAACCTAAAATGTGATTCAAATCCATCCACGCTCTGCAAAAGAGACAACTTCGCCATCTCCAACGACAAAATGGTCGAGAACTCGGATGTCCACCAGCGCTAATGCATCGGTTAATCGGCGTGTAATCCGCCTATCCGCTTGGCTGGGCTCAGCAACACCTGAAGGATGGTTATGAGCTAAGATTAATGCCGCCGCATTATGATGAAGTGCCCGTTTAACCACTTCCCGCGGGTAAACCGATGCGGCATCGATGGTTCCTTCAAACATCACCTCGTCCTTTATTACCCTATTTTGGTTATCGAGGAACAATATATAGAAGGCTTCTCGCTGGCGATCACGCAACATGCTCGAAAGATAAAGCTTGGTATGACTTGGGCTAGTGAGTGCATCCCCACGAGATAATGTCTCTGCTAGATAGCGCTGTGTCATCTCTAACACGGCCTGCAATTGAACATATTTGGCCTGCCCCATCCCTTTATGAGCACAAAACTCTTCCTGTGTTGCTGAAAAAAGATGACGGAGCGAGCCAAAGTCTTTGATCAACTTGTCAGCAAGTTCCAACACGTTCATTCCTTGTGTCCCAGTTCGCAGAAATATCGCGAGCAGTTCCGCATCACTCAAGGAATCAGGCCCTCGACTCAATAACTTTTCTCTCGGCATCGATTCAGCAGGCATTTTATCTATTGGCATATAAAAGCTAATCACTTGTCATGAACACGACCCACCACCTTAATGAGATTGAAATCAGAGATCCTTTGATAGAGATAAAAGGAAACGAGTCACTAGCAAAACCATGTAATTGATAAGTTTGATAACACCAATTTGATGAGCGTCAAATCTGTTCTAATTCTGCTTCTAGGCACTAATCCTTTGTTCTGATATCGTAAGTCCCAGAGAAATTAAGGAACAGAATCATGCAAACATTGGTTAATCAACTGGATAACGCTGACCTACAAGGCCTGGCTGGGAAAAAAATCCTACTTGGCATTAGTGGTGGTATCGCTGCGTATAAATGTGCCGAACTGACTCGACGCCTAATTGAACGTGGAGCACAAGTACAAGTCGTGATGACGAATGCAGCCAAGGAGTTCATTACTCCTCTCACCATGCAAGCCGTCTCTGGAAGGCCAGTGTCTGATAGTTTGCTTGATCCTGCTGCTGAGGCTTCCATGGGGCACATTGAGCTCGCAAAATGGGCTGATTTGGTATTACTAGCGCCAGCAACCGCTGATCTGATTGCGCGCATGACAGCGGGCATGGGTAACGACCTACTGACCACTTTGGTTTTAGCAACCGATGCGCCAGTTGCGGTATCTCCGGCAATGAACCAACAAATGTACAGCCACCCTGCGACTCAAGAGAACATTGCGACACTAAAACGTCGTGGTTGTGAAGTTTGGGGGCCAGCGGCTGGCGAGCAAGCGTGTGGTGATGTCGGTATGGGTCGTATGTTAGAGCCAATGCAGCTCGTGCACCGCTGTGAAGACTTCTTCCAACCTAAGCCACTTGCTGGCCGTTCTGTGCTTATTACTGCAGGCCCGACTCGTGAAGCGATTGACCCGGTGCGTTACATTACCAACCACAGCTCGGGCAAGATGGGCTATGCACTGGCTGAAGCAGCCGCGAAACAAGGCGCAACAGTGACTCTAATCAGCGGTCCTGTTTCATTAGCAACGCCAAATAAAGTTAATCGTATTGATGTCGACAGCGCACAACAGATGTTTGATGCCGTTACTGCTAACGCTTCTCAACACGATATTTTCATCAGCTGCGCCGCAGTTGCCGATTACCGCCCTGAGACCATTGCAGACCAAAAGCTTAAAAAGGTCGACGGTAAAGACGACATGACCATTCAAATGGTTAAAAACCCAGATATTGTCGCTTCTGTCGCTTCAATGACCGAAGGTCGCCCATTTACTGTCGGCTTCGCAGCAGAAACTCAAGATGTTGAGAAGTACGCACGCGGTAAACTGGAAAGAAAGAACCTCGATATGATCTGCGCCAACGACGTCTCAGTTGAAGGCCAAGGCTTCAATAGCAGTAGCAATGAGCTGCACCTTTATTGGAAAGGCGGCGATAAATCTCTGCCACTGGAAAGCAAAGACACACTTGGTTTCCAGATCCTCGATCAGATCCAACAGCTTATTAATGTATAAACGCACAAATTTGCTCTGATAATCTGCTGACACCTCTCGATTCTGTTGACCTAGGGCTTACAAAACTAGGAAACAGAATTGAATGGTGTTTATAATCCTTCTTCACTCAATCCTCATCTTTAGGAAAGGAAGTAAATAGATGGCTGGTACTCGAAAATCAAACCGTCGTGAAGAAATCCTACAAGCTCTCGCACAAATGTTGGAATCGACCGAAGGTGCTTCTCGTATCACAACGGTAAAGTTGGCCAAGCAAGTGGGTGTTTCTGAGGCTGCGTTATACCGCCACTTCCCTAGCAAAGCTCGTATGTTTGAAGGCCTGATCGAGTTCATTGAAGAAGCGTTGATGTCTCGAATCAACCGTATTCTGGATGAAGAGAAAGACACGCTAGAGCGCATACGCCTAGTGCTACAACTTATCTTAGTTTTCTCAGAACGTAACCCAGGCCTGACTCGAATTTTGTCTGGTCATGCTCTAATGTTTGAAAATGAACGCCTGCGTGATCGCATCAACCAACTTTTCGAACGCATTGAGACGCAACTTCGCCAGATCCTGCGTGAAAGAAAGCTTCGTGAAGGGAAATCATTCCCGGTTGATGAGAAAATCTTAGCCGCTCAACTGCTCGGTCAAGTTGAAGGCAGCTTGAATCGATTTGTTCGCTCAGACTTCAAATATCAACCAACAGAAAACTTTGATGCTTATTGGGCACTGCTAAGCGCTCAGATTAAGTAGCAATCAAATTAAGTGGCAATCAAATCTTAAGTGATGGTTATGACGACGAAAACTTCTTCAGCAAACGGCACAGCACAACACGTGATTACTAAGCCGCCTTTTACTCTAGCTCTACTTCACCCTAAATATTGGGGTGTATGGTTTGGTTTTGGGTTATTGGCGCTTATTGTTAACGTTCTCCCTTATCGCCTCTTACTGCTGTTAGGCCGATCGTTAGGCTCTTTGGGTGCTCGCTATGGTAAAAAGCGCGTCGCGGTAGCAACACGTAACTTGGAGCTCGCCTTCCCAGACAAGCCAGCAGATGAAGTCGCGGCAATGGTCAGTGAGAACTTTAAGAACACAGGTATGGCACTCATCGAAACCGGCATTACCTGGTTTTGGCCGACGTGGCGCTTCAAGCGAATCTTAGTAGATAAAGACACTCAAATGCTGCGTACACATAAAGCTAACGGCAAAGGTGTTCTGCTGTGTTGTGTGCATGCCTTGAACCTAGAGATCACTGCGCGAGCAATGGCTGTTCTCGGTATTTCAGGTTTAGGTGTTTATCGCCCGCACAACAATCCGGCTTATGAATTCATTCAATACCGTGGTCGTACTCAAAACGGCAACCGCCTGATTCACCGTAAAGACGTGAAGCGTATGATTCGAATCCTGCGTCAGGGTGAGATCCTTTTCTACCTTCCGGATCATGATTACGGCCGTAACAAAGCAGTGTTTGTGCCTTTCTTCGCGGTAGAAGATGCATGTACTACAACAGGCACTAGTATTCTGGCTTATACGAGCCGATGCGCACTTGTTCCGGGTTCTGGTTTTAGAAATGCCGATGGCAAGTATGAGATCATGGCCGATGAATCGATCGAAGATGACTATCCACAGAAAGATGAGAAAGCGGCTGCCGCCTACATGAACCGCTACCTTGAGAAGATTATCTTAAGAGCACCAGAACAGTGGATGTGGCTGCACAAGCGCTTTAAGACCATGGAAGACCCAGAAGTGGAGCGCGGCATTCGTTATAAATAATGAATACTGAACCAAAAGAAAAGGGGCTGATGAATCATCAGCCCCTTGTGCATTCTATAGTCTAATTACGAGTAGTATTAGATGCCGTATTGAGCGCGGTACGCTTTTACTGACTCTAGATGTGCTGCGTCTGTGCCTTTCTCTTCAAGGAAAGTCACCAAGTCAGTCAGGCTAACGATTGAGATAATCGCACAACCGAAGTCACGCTCAACTTCTTGAATCGCAGACAGTTCGCCTTTGCCCTTCTCTTGACGGTCGATAGCAACAAGCACGCCCGCTAAATCAGCGCCATTTGCTTGGATGATTTCCATCGACTCACGAATCGCAGTACCTGCAGTGATCACGTCGTCCACTAACATGATGCGACCTTCAAGCGCGCTACCGACAAGGTTGCCACCTTCACCGTGGTTTTTCGCTTCTTTACGGTTGAAGCAGTAAGGCGTGTCTACATCGTGGTGATCCGCTAGTGCAACCGCTGTCGTCGTTGCAATTGGGATACCTTTGTATGCAGGACCAAATAGTACATCAAACTCAATGCCAGAATCAGCCAATGCTGCTGCGTAGAAGCGACCTAAGCGCGCTAGGTCACGACCTGTATTAAACAATCCAGCATTGAAGAAGTAAGGGCTCTTGCGGCCAGACTTTAAAGTAAACTCACCAAACTTAAGTACTTCTTTCTCTAGTGCAA
The DNA here is from genome assembly GCF_041471425.1 of Vibrio sp. 10N.261.52.C2. NCBI lineage: Bacteria > Pseudomonadati > Pseudomonadota > Gammaproteobacteria > Vibrionales > Vibrionaceae > Vibrio > Vibrio sp. 10N.261.52.C2. The sequence continues at coordinate 62,041 of NZ_JBFROH010000012.1, forward strand.
ATTCAATAAATTCACGTTGATATGCTTTCATGCTCATCCTCTATGTTTACTCAATAAAACTTAACTTACGCCCTGTACCACCCTTTCAGGTTTTACAGACAAAAAAATAGCCCCCAAATTGGGAGCTATTAAAAATGACTAGTCGGCCAACGCAGCTTTCTGCGCTTCGACGATATCGGCAATGCCCTTATTAGCCAGGGCTAAAAGCTGCATCAGCTCTTCGTGGCTGAACGGTTCGCCTTCTGCTGTGCCTTGAATCTCAATCATCTTACCGTCTTCCGTCATTACAACGTTCATGTCGGTATCGGCTGCTGAGTCTTCAACGTACTCAAGGTCACACAGTGCTTGTGCACCAACGATGCCCACTGAAACTGCCGCTACGTGGCCTTTCATTGGGTTCTTTTTCAGTTTGCCGCTTGCTAGTAGGCTGTTGATAGCATCAGCCATTGCAACGCTTGCACCTGAGATAGAAGCAGTACGAGTACCGCCGTCTGCTTGGATAACATCACAATCGACAGTGATCATAATTTCACCCATTACTTTCAGGTCAACAACAGCACGTAGGCTACGAGCGATCAGACGTTGGATTTCCATCGTACGACCACCTTGCTTGCCGCTCGCCGCTTCACGACGGTTACGAGTGTGCGTTGCACGTGGCAGCATGCCGTATTCAGCCGTTACCCAACCCTTTCCTTGGCCTTTTAACCAACGCGGTACGTTTTCTTCTACCGTCGCATTACATAGAACTTTAGTGTTGCCGAACTCAACTAATACAGAACCTTCAGCATAAGCTGTGTAGTTACGAGTAATTTTAATTGGACGAATTTGATCTACAGCGCGGTCATTTGGACGCATTGGTATCTACCTTATTAACAGTCTGAAGTGATTTACTATCGAAAGAGTGCATCACCTAAGAAAGGGGTGAGACAGTTTTGATTGGGGCAAGATTATATAGCAGTTTATCGTGCAAATCTATTTACCGTTCAAAGCTATTTATCACGAAAGGCTATTTACAGTGAAAAGCGACAGGCTTCGAGAGCACACCATATCGTGATACTATGCGTGCGCGTTATTTTCAGAATGATAAAAGACAGGAAAATTCGATGATTTATAGTATGACCGCGTACGCACGCAAAGAAGTAAAAGGCGATTGGGGCAGCGCAGTATGGGAAATCCGTAGTGTAAACCAACGCTACCTAGAAACTTACTTCCGTATGCCTGAACAGTTCCGTGGTTTAGAGCCAATCTTGCGTGAGCGTTTCCGTAAGCGTCTTGCACGCGGTAAGGTTGAATGTAACCTACGCTTTGAAGCAAACCCTGCTGCAAAGGGCGAACTAAGCATTAACGAAGGTTTGGCTCAGCAAGTAATCAATGCTGCGAACCAAGTAATGACGATGACAGGTGAAGACAGCCGTTTGAACCCATTCCAAGTCATGAATTGGCCTGGTGTGATGGAAACGCCAGAGCAAGACATGGATGCCATCAACAAAGACCTACTTGAAGCATTCAACGATGCTATCGCAGAGTTCATTGATGCTCGTGCTCGTGAAGGTGAGAACATGAAGGCGCTAATCGTACAGCGCTTAGATGCAATCACTGAAGAAGTAGTGAAAGTTCGTGCACGCATGCCTGAGATCCTAGAGTGGCAACGTGAGCGTCTTCTTACCAAATTTGAAGATGCGAAAATCGAACTTGAAGGTTCTCGTGTTGAGCAAGAGCTTATCCTACTTGCGCAGAAGTCAGACGTAGCAGAAGAGCTAGACCGTCTAGATTCTCACGTGAAAGAAGCAAATGCAGTACTGAAGAAAGGTGGCGCTTGTGGCCGTAAGCTAGACTTCATGATGCAAGAGTTCAACCGTGAGTCAAACACGCTAGCGTCTAAGTCTATCAGCACAGACATCACAGCATCAGGCGTAGAGCTTAAGGTTCTTATCGAACAGATGCGTGAGCAAATTCAGAATATTGAATAACAGTTTGTCAGTAACACGCTGAATAGCCATTAACTGAATCAGTGTTGATTAACTAACAGTGTTGATTAGATCAAGATAAGCTCCTAGTTTTAGGGGCTTTTTTTGTGGATACAATAATGCCAATCACCGTAAGTAAATGAGCAAAAATCGGAGATCAGAGAGTTGAACCGGAAAAGTAACTTAGAACGAAGTATAGATTGTGGATTGCGATAAGGGGGTAACGAAGTAGTGGGTATAACGAAATAATGGGATAACGAGAGTAAAAAGGTATTAAGGGTATTTCAGAGGGAAATAAAAATTTCTAAACAGGAGATAATAAGTTAAAGCAGAAGAGGTATAGAAAGTGAAGATTAAGCTGGGAAAGTGGCGCAAGTTGCTATTGCAACTTGCGCCGACTTAAAATCTTATAGAGCTACAACGTTTGCAGCTTGAAGACCTTTTTGGCCTTGCTCTACTTCGAAAGACACTTGTTGGCCTTCTTTAAGAGTCTTGAAACCTTCAGAAGCGATTGCACGGAAGTGTACGAATACGTCAGCGCCGCCGTTGTCTTGAGTTAGGAAACCGAAACCTTTCTCTTCGTTAAACCATTTTACTACGCCGTTTGTTTTGTTAGACATGATGTGTCCCTTATATAAAAATAAAAAATTAATCGCCAAAAGTGCGATGCGCTGAAAGCTTGAATTATTTAATGTATCTATGAAGCCAAGGGAAACACTGAGAATAACAATGAAGCAATACTAAGGGTTTTACTTTACAACTGATGTTTCATTTAATAACTCTGAAAACAGAGCGAGGCCATTCTTGGTGATCTGGGTCGGGTTGTAAAGCTTTATTTGAAAATAATTGATGTTTTTTTGTTCGGTTGGCTTGAATTCAAGCCCAGCTAGGTCGCCGGGCTTGATTTGTAAGACTTTGATCTCAAAAAATTTACTCGTCCGGCTGCTTAGTTCTGAGATCGACATATGGCCAGTAATGGTGACCGACTCGAATCAACAGAGTTGCTGCTGCTAAGATAAATGCCGCTAAAGATAACCAAACGATCAATACCGCATCGAGTTCTTTCATGCCCAAAGTGATGTAACGAGCAATCGCCATCATCGCGATATAGATTGGGTATCGCACTGGGATCTTACCGTTCATCACAAACTGCTGAACCATCGCCAACACTTCTAAATAGATAAACATCAGCAGAATGTCGGTCAATTGCACTCGGCGTTCAGCGAAGACATGCATGAACTCTTCGACCATCGCAAACAAGGTCGCGAGCGTGATCGCCACCAGCAATACCGCTTCCATAATGTGGAATACTTTTAAAAACGGCTTACTAAAAGATTTAGGTAAGTGAGAAGGCATAGTCACTCTTCAAAAAATAATTAATCCAGTCTCTACAATAGCATGCATCAATATAAGTCGCGTACTGTCAAAGCACCGACTTTAGGCTAACGCCATTAACTCATCGGTAACCAACATTAAGAAGCAACGGTAAAAAGCAACAAATACAAAAATGGCCCCGCATTCACTGCAGAGCCATCTGTTTGTCTTTTACTTAGCGACTTCTTAGTGACTAATTAGCCTTAAAGCAGAATCAGGTAAGTTAAGAACACCACACACAGTCCGTAGATAAGCGGGTGTACTTCTTTGCGCTTACCTGCCACAACCATTGTGAATGCGTAGCTGATGAAGCCCATCGCCATACCGTTCGCTGGAGAGAAGCTTAGCACTGTGAACATGATGGTAAAGAAGGCTGCAATGCGTGACTCTTTCTTTTCCCAGTTGATCTGACCAAGACGACCTACCATGTAGATGCCGACTACTACCATCGCCGGTGCAACCATTGCAGCCGAGAAGATAGAGAAGATTGGGTATAGGAATAGCGAGATTAGGAACAGACCAGCCACCATGACTGCTGCCAAGCCCGTTTTCGCACCTTGAGAAGAAGCGATGCCAGACTCAGAGAATGCGGTAATTGATGTGGTACCAAGAATAGAGCCAATCACAGTACCGCCCGCATCTGCTACTAGAGCCGATTTCGCGTTTGGCACCTTACCGTCTTTATCGATGATGCCCGCATCACGGCCAACGCCGACAATGGTGCTCAAGCCATCAAAGAAATCGACAATCAAGAATATAAGTACGATGAACAGTAGGTCGAACATTTTCTCTGGCGTGAAAGCAGAGAAATCAAAGATAGCGCCGAAGCTGCCAGCCATGCTTGGTGGCATAGCAATCAACTGCTCTGGGATTGGTGCGTTTGAAGTGCCCATGAAGACGTCAGCAAGAATCGTCAACACGATAGCAGAAACGAATGAGATGAACGTTGCTAGCTTGATGTCACGAACCATACAACCCAGTGCGATGAAGATGCTCACGTAAGCGATGATCACTTTTGGATCAGAAATGTCGCCTAAGCCTACCAATACGAATGGGTTAGAAACGATGATGCCCGCATTCTTAAGACCTAAGAAAGCAATGAACAGTCCGAGAGACACGGTAATCGCCAACTTCAAATCTTCAGGAATCGATTCAATCATCGATTTACGAATATTGGTCAATGAGAACGCAAGGTACAAAATACCAGATAGGAAGATACCGAACAGCGCTTCATTCCAAAGCACGGCAACAGATCCACTTAACAGCAGACCTTTGAAAAAGCCGTTCATACTCATGCCCGGCGCTAGCATTACAGGGTAGTTGCCCCAAATGCCCATAATTAGGGTTGCGATTGCCGCAGACAGAGCCGTTGCAGTAAACACGGCACCTTTGTCCATGCCTGGAATATCACCCAAAATTGCTGGGTTAACCGCCAGAATGTAACTCATCGCCAAGAAAGTAATGAAACCCGCATACAGCTCAGTGCCAATCGTGGTTTTTCTTTCAGTGATTTTAAACATCGAATCAAGCGAGCCAGAGGTGTTCTGGGCTTTCAGGGTGGAATCGGTACTCACAACAAAACCTTTGCAATAAATTAAGAATTTGGTGATTCAAATGCTGTGAGAATAGAGAGGTCTCTACACTAAAAACTGTAGTCACCAAGGTAGGCTCGGTAGTAGAAACATCTAGTCCATATCACTAGATATATACAGCATTTAATCGTTTGCGCGGATTGTAAGGATTGAGATTAAAACTTCAACAAATTTTGTCCAGATCACATAAAAAAGTACCGATGACGAGTCATTACATTTATACAAAGATCTTTGAGAAGATCATTTGCTGATAAATAACGATCAAGCCAGTTGTTCTCAATCATCTAAATATGCTACTCTTCGCCTCCATTTTTCTGACCTAATTTTCACCAGTTGCTTCTATTAGTTTTACTCGTTATCTCTTTATAGACGTAACCAACGGCACAATTAGTAGATGCGCCATCGGAACAAAAATTAGAGTCAGTGCTATCTTTTAAAGTGTAGGTTTATTGCCTTCACTCAATCCAACCAACAGTGGAAATATACAGATGGGCAAAGGTACTCTTTACATCGTATCTGCACCTAGTGGCGCAGGTAAGTCGAGCTTGATCTCAGCAATGCTAGAAACCAATCCAACCTACGCAATGAAGGTATCTGTTTCACACACCACTCGCGGTATGCGCCCTGGTGAAGAAAATGGTGTTCACTACCACTTCGTAGAGAAGCATCATTTTGAAGACCTTATTACTAAAGGTGAATTCCTAGAGTACGCTGAAGTGTTCGGCAACTACTACGGTACTTCACGCGTTTGGATTGAAGAAAACCTAAACCGCGGTATCGATGTATTCCTAGATATCGACTGGCAAGGTGCTCGTCAGATCCGTGAACAAATGCCTCAAGCGAAGAGTGTATTCATTCTTCCACCATCAAATGGTGAGCTAGAGCGTCGTTTGAATGTTCGCGGTCAAGACAGCGACGAAGTTATTGCGAAACGCATGAGCGAAGCAAAATCAGAGATTTCTCACTATGCAGAATATGATTATGTGATCGTGAATGACGACTTTGATGCAGCCCTAATGGACTTCAGAGCTATCATTCGTGCGGAGCGCTTAAAAGAAGATAAGCAAGCAGCGAAATACAGCGGCATGCTTACTGCTTTATTAGCGGAATAATCTAGATCCCCTAGATTTTCTATTGAGATAAGTATACGGTGATCTAGAAAGTATCTAGTTAAACTTGTATACTTTCTCGTCATCAAAAATTTATTAGTTAATTACTATTTGGAGTCCTCATGGCACGCGTAACTGTTCAAGACGCTGTTGAAAAAGTTGGCAACCGTTTCGACCTAGTTCTTATTGCGGCTCGCCGCGCACGTCAAATGCAAACTGGCGGTAAAGATTCACTAGTGCCTGAAGAAAACGATAAGCCAACGGTTATCGCTCTTCGCGAAATCGAAGAAGGTCTTATCACTAAAGACGTACTAGATGCTCGTGAGCGTCAAGAGCAACAAGAGCAAGAAGCAGCTGAACTTGCAGCAGTAAGCAGCATCGCTCACACTCGTTAAGAACGTCATTCGAACTAATTAACCTTCCGGGCCTTTAATTTGTATCTATTCGATAGCCTCAAAGACGTTGCCCAAGAATACCTAACAGAGCCTCAAATTGAGGCTCTGCGTCAATCTTATGTGGTAGCGAGAGACGCCCATGAAGGGCAAACCCGCTCAAGCGGTGAACCATACATTATCCACCCTGTAGCTGTTTCAAGAATCCTGGCAGAAATGCGTCTGGATATCGAAACCCTGCAAGCTGCTCTGCTTCATGATGTCATCGAAGACTGTGATGTCACTAAAGAAGATCTAGAGGAAAAATTTGGCAATACCGTTGCTGAATTGGTTGATGGTGTATCTAAGCTGGATAAGCTTAAATTTCGTGATCGCAAAGAAGCGCAAGCAGAGAACTTCCGCAAGATGGTTCTCGCCATGGTGCAAGACATCCGCGTTATCTTGATCAAATTAGCTGACCGTACTCACAACATGCGCACGCTTGGGGCACTTCGTCCTGACAAAAAGCGTCGTATTGCTCGTGAAACCCTAGAGATTTATTCTCCACTAGCTCACCGTCTTGGTATTCATAACATCAAGACCGAACTAGAAGAGCTGGGCTTTGAAGCCCTCTATCCTAACCGTTATCGCGTACTTAAAAACGTAGTGAAAGCTGCGCGTGGTAACCGTAAGGAAATGATCCAACGTATCCATAGCGAAATTGAAGGCCGCCTTGAAGAGGTCGGTTTGCCTGCTCGCGTACTTGGTCGTGAAAAAAACCTGTTCTCCATCTACAACAAGATGAAAACTAAAGAGCAGCGCTTCCACACCATTATGGACATCTACGCTTTCCGCGTCGTGGTTGATACCCCAGATACTTGTTATCGCGTACTTGGTCAGGCTCACAGCCTGTACAAGCCTCGCCCTGGCCGCATGAAAGATTACATTGCGGTACCAAAAGCCAACGGCTACCAATCTCTGCACACGTCAATGATCGGCCCTCACGGGGTGCCAGTTGAGGTTCAGATCCGTACTGAAGATATGGATCAAATGGCAGACAAAGGTGTCGCAGCGCACTGGTCTTACAAAGGCAACGGCTCACGCAGCAGTAATGGCACAACCGCACAGGTTAAAGCACAACGTTGGATGCAGAGCTTACTTGAGCTGCAACAAAGCGCGGGTAACTCATTCGAATTCATTGAAAACGTTAAGTCTGATCTGTTCCCAGATGAGATCTTCGTGTTCACGCCGAAGGGTCGCATTGTCGAGCTTCCGGCAGGCGCAACAGCGGTCGATTTTGCTTACGCGGTGCATACCGATGTCGGCAACATGTGTGTAGGTGCTCGTGTAGACATGAACCCTTACCCACTCAGCAAATCGCTGAAGAACGGTCAAACTATTGAGATCATCAGTGCTCCGGGCGCACGTCCGAATGCAGCATGGCTCAACTACGTAGTGACCTCACGCGCACGTACAAAGATCCGTCAGGTTCTGAAAACCATGCGTCGTGAAGAGTCGATCACGCTAGGCCGTCGTTTACTGAATCATGCACTTGGCGAACACTCTATTGGCGATATCGGCCAAGAGAATATCGACCACGTATTGTCTGATCTTCGCCTAGACAATGTTGAAGACTTACTGGCATCGATTGGTCTTGGTGAGCTGATGAGTATCGTTATTGCTCGTCGTCTACTGGGTGATGCTGACGAACTGACTGAAGTGGAAAACAACAGCGACACACCAAGGAAGAAATTGGCTATCCGTGGTGCTGAAGGTCTACTACTGACGTTCGCTAACTGTTGTCACCCAATTCCAGATGATCACATCATTGCCCATGTATCGCCAGGTCGTGGCCTTGTGGTTCACCGTGAAACGTGTCCAAACGTTCGTGGTTACCAGAAAGAACCAGACAAATACATGGCGGTTGAATGGTCTGACGATTACGACCAAGAGTTCACTGCTGAACTTCAGGTTGATCTGCAGAATCACCAAGGTGCACTGGCTGAGTTAACTAACGTTATCTCGAAAACAGGCTCGAACATTCACGGTATTTCAACTGAAGAACGTGATGGACGCCTGTACACAGTGACTATCTTGCTGACCACCAAAGATCGTGTTCATCTTGCAAGTATTATGAAAAAGCTACGTGTGATGCCACACGCGCTGAAAGTAAGACGTCGTAAGAACTAACGTTTAAACTTGATAATAGTTTTGCCAAGAATTTAAATCCCCTTAATGCTTTATCGCTTAAGGGGATTTTTATAACCGTAATCCTAGTATTTACCGCGCTCCCTCCCATTCCTGCCTGTACAAAAATCCAGTAAAATGCTTGAATAGATCATCTCTCTTACGTTTATGAGCCTTGTTATGTCACAGCTTTTATCTGCTATCCCTCTCAACTCTTTATCTGGAGTCGGCGCTAAAGTCGCAGAGAAACTGGAAAAGGTTGGGCTTAACAACGTACAAGATCTGCTTTTTCACCTCCCTTTGCGCTATGAAGATAGAACACGTATCTACCCCATCGTAAAACTGCACGCGGGCTTATGGGCTGCAGTGCAAGGCAAGGTCATGCATGTCGATACCATTTTCGGTAAACGTAAGATGTTGGCGGTAAAGATCAGCGATGGTAACGGCACCATTACCCTACGCTTTTTCAACTTCACCGCAGGTATGAAGAACAACTTTGCTGAAGGCAAACAAGTGCATGCCTACGGTGAGATCAAGCGCGGTAACATGGGGCTGGAGATTGTCCATCCCGACTACAAATTCTTTGCGCCTAGGCAACAGCCAGATGTTGAAGCCAATCTGACTCCGGTGTACCCAACCACCGAAGGGCTAAGACAAGTCACGCTGCGTAATCTTACCGATCAAGCCTTAGAGCTAATCGACAAGGCCGCAGTTAACGAGCTTCTCCCATCAGGTTTATACGACCACCAAATTACCCTCGCACAAGCACTGCATACCATTCACAGGCCGCCCCCGGGCATTGACCTAGAGCTGTTTGATGAAGGCAAGCACCCTGCGCAACTGCGCCTAATTATGGAAGAGTTACTGGCTCAAAACCTGTCTATGTTGTCTGTTCGTAGCAAAGGGCAGCAAGACAAGGCAATGCCTTTTCCTCCAGTAAACACCCTTAAAGATAAGCTACTGGCTCAGCTGCCGTTTTCACCAACCAATGCCCAAGCACGAGTGACCAAAGAGATCGAAGCTGACCTTGAAAAGCCGCACCCAATGATGCGTTTAGTGCAGGGCGATGTAGGCTCAGGTAAAACTTTGGTCGCTGCGCTTGCGGCTGTTCGCGCATTGGAACACGGTCAACAAGTAGCACTTATGGCACCCACTGAACTACTCGCAGAACAACACGCGATTAACTTTGCCAACTGGTTTGAGGCAATGGGTATTCAAGTTGGATGGCTAGCAGGTAAGCTCAAAGGCAAAGCTCGTGAAACTGAACTAACACGTATTGCCAGTGGCGAAGCGCAAATGGTGGTCGGTACTCATGCCCTGTTCCAAGAGCATGTCGAGTTCAAAAACCTTGGTTTAGTGATCATTGATGAGCAACACCGATTTGGTGTCCACCAGCGATTAGAGCTACGTGAGAAAGGCGCAAAGCAAGGCTACTACCCCCATCAGTTGGTCATGACCGCTACCCCAATCCCACGAACGTTAGCAATGACGGCCTATGCCGACCTCGAAACTTCGATTATTGATGAACTGCCACCGGGACGAACCCCAATTCAAACCGTGGCAATTCCTGATACCAAGCGCGATGACATTGTTGAACGTGTGAAAAATGCGTGTCTCAATGAAGGCAAACAAGCCTACTGGGTATGTACGCTAATTGATGAATCCGAAGTATTAGAAGCGCAAGCCGCGGCCGACACTGCAGAAGAGCTGCAACGCAAACTACCAGATGTAAAAATTGGCTTGGTGCACGGCCGAATGAAACCCGCCGAGAAACAGGCGGTGATGAGAGAGTTCAAAGAGAACAAGCTGCATCTATTGGTTGCGACAACCGTGATTGAAGTGGGCGTGGATGTTCCGAATTCGAGCTTAATGATCATCGAGAACCCAGAACGTCTTGGCCTAGCGCAACTGCACCAACTGCGTGGCCGTGTCGGCCGAGGTTCGGTCGCAAGTCATTGTGTATTGTTGTATCACTCTCCGCTGTCTAAAACCGCTCAGAAACGCCTAGGTGTGCTACGTGAAAGTAACGATGGCTTTGTGATTGCACAGCGCGACTTAGAAATCCGTGGCCCCGGTGAATTGCTCGGTACCAAACAAACTGGCTTGGCTGATTTCAAGATCGCCGATCTAATTCGTGACCAACGTTTGATACCTGAAGTGCAGCGTATTGCGCGTCATATTCACGATAGCTACCCAGACAATGCTAAGGCGATCATCAACCGTTGGTTGGGTGAACGCGATGTTTACTCTAAGGCGTAGTTAACACTAAGGCGTAGTTAACACTGAGACCGTGTTCAAACGTAAAAAAGGCTTCCTCAAGGAAGCCTTTTTAGTGTGCGTTACTTTCATCAAGCAAGAGCGAGATTCCCTATTCGCTCGTTCCTCACGATAGGGAATGACGATCAAAGTAAACTTTCATCATCAAAGTCCATGGTTAGCAATTCGTCATCCTCGGAGAGGGAAGAATGACCGAGTCGGGGATCTCTTAACCGTTCCCCGAACCGAACTTATCGTCATCAAACGGACCGATGATAACTAGGGCTTAACCGGGAAACTGATCTGCGCTTTTAAGCCACCTTCACTGCGGTTATTGACCACAACAGCACCTTGATGCTGGCTAACGATACGTTTCACAATTGCTAAGCCCAAGCCCGTTCCTTCGCTACCACGAGCCGTGTCACCACGCGTGAAAGGTTCAAACAGCTTTCCGATCTGGTCTTGTGGAATACCCGGCCCGTTATCTTCTACCGTCACCCAAGCAAGCTTGTTATCCGCCGTCATACCAGTTGATACCTTGACCCAACCATTACCGTAACGCAGCGCATTCACCACCAAGTTGCTCACAGCACGCTTCATCGCGATCGGATTACCTAGCGCTGGCTTCATCGATTCTGGAATATCGGTTTCAATCTGAACCTCGTAGCCACCCTCAGAGCTCGATACCTCACGAGCAATATCATCGACAAACACCGCTTGGAATGAATCTCGGTCGACAGGCTTTAGGTAATCCATGAACTGGCTGATGATTTCATTACACTCTTCGGTATCACTGATAATCCCCTCAGCTAAGTAGGCATCCTCTGGTGACATCATCTCAGTCGCTAAGCGAATACGCGTTAACGGAGTACGTAAATCATGGCTGATACCCGCCATCAACAAGGCGCGGTCTTCTTCTAGCTCTTGGATGCCTTTCGACATCTGGTTAAAGGCTCGAGTTACCGAGCGAATCTCTTGTGCGCCTTGAACTGGCAATGGCGGTGGAATATCACCTCGCCCGACACCTTGCGCCGCTTTCTCTAGCGCTATCAACGGACGGTTTTGCAATCGGATAAACAGCCAACCACCTGCGACAATCAACAGCGCCATGATCAGACTGTTACGAAACAGTGGTGCAAAATCCTCTTCTTGCAGCTCTGATAACGGAATACGAATTAAAGAGTTGGGTAACTGCGCAATGTCCATCCAAAGCACATAGCTCTCTTTACCCAAGATCAGCCGCACTTCAGTTTCAGAACCCAGCTCCTTGGTCATCTCCTCACTCATCAGGTCGATTGCGACCGCATGGTAATACTCACCCGCCGCTTCGCTGCCCTTGGCGTGAACGGTTACCCCGAGCTGTTCAAGCACACGCTGACGCAATGGCGCATCGATCTCGATATCACTGCCTTGGTCCAATACCAGGTTTAGCTCGTGAGCCAAAATCTTATTAAACTGCTGCAAACTTGGCATCAACGCATAGTTAAACACCGCGTAATAAGAAAAAATTTGGCTAGCGACCAATAGCGTTAAGAAAAGCACTATCGACTGAGTAAAGGAGCTACGTATACGCATGGGGTACCCGAATAAAGAAAGTGTTATATGACTATAACTCTAAACCATTGTGCTGAATAGAAAACGGGCCATCGCATATTAATGAGATGACCCGTAAGATTCACAGAATCGATAAAGCTACTGTAGAGCTTATTAAGCTGAATTACACAGCTTTGCCATCTGGAACGAATACATAACCCAAGCCCCACACCGTTTGGATGTAGCGAGGTTTGCTTGGATCTTCTTCAACTAGACGACGCAGACGTGAAATCTGAACATCGATAGAACGTTCCATTGCTGAATACTCACGGCCACGAGCCATGTTCATCAGCTTATCGCGAGACATTGGCTCACGAGCATTCGTTACCAAGGACTTAAGAACCGCAAATTCTCCCGAAGTAAGCGGCATTGGCTCTTCACCGCGGAACATTTCGCGAGTACCTAGGTTCAAACGGAATTCACCAAATTCAACCACAGACTCTTCTGTACTTGGTGCGCCCGGCGCTTCAATGACTTGGCGACGCAGTACCGCTTTAATACGAGCAAGCAGTTCACGTGGGTTAAATGGTTTTGGCAGGTAATCATCAGCACCCACTTCCAAGCCCACAATGCGATCCACTTCATCACCCTTTGCTGTAAGCATCAGGATTGGTAGCGAGTTGTTTGCGTTTCGTAAACGACGACAGATCGATAGACCATCTTCGCCCGGCAACATTAAATCCAATACCATCAAGTGAAAATTTTCACGGGTTAACAGGCGGTCCATCTGCTCACTGTTTGCCACGCTACGCACTTGAAAGCCCTGCTCTGACAGATAGCGTTCTAACAGTGCACGTAAACGAGCATCGTCATCGACCACTAAAATTTTGTAGTTTTCTTGCATGTAATGGTTCCACCTATTAAAGCTTAAACCTAAGGTTAAGCATTCTTGGTAAATTGTATATTGGTATAAGACATTAAAAATGTAACATTATTGGAGAAAAAGTCGCCTAAATAATTGTTAACGTATGTTGCCTTTCTATATATTCTATCTTAGATCATCATTTCATTAAGTCAGATTTATGAAAACCAAACTTATCACCCGAGAAGGTTATAACAAACTCAAAGCAGAACATGACCACTTATGGCACGAGAAGCGTCCAGAGATCACCAAAATAGTCACTTGGGCTGCAAGCCTAGGAGATCGTTCAGAAAACGCAGATTACACCTTCAATAAGCGTTTGCTTCGTCAGATTGATCGCCGAGTGCGTTTCTTAAGAAAGTTCCTACCTGATGTCACGATCGTGGATTACTCACCTCAACAAGAAGGTAAGGTCTTTTTCGGTGCTTGGGTCGAAATTGAGAATGATGATGGGGAAATTAAGAAGTTTCGAATTGTCGGCCCAGAAGAGATCTACGGCGATGCTAAAGGCTATATATCTATCGACTCACCAATGGCTAGAGCTCTGCTCAAGAAAGAAGTAGATGACGAGTTTACGGTAAAAACACCGGAAGGCGACAAAGAGTGGTTCATTAACTCGATTCGCTACGCAGACAACGAATAACCAAACTTAATAAACACTTAGCGATAAACTGAGTGTTCAGCAAACCCAAACTCCAGATAAAAGAAAACCCCGCAAGGCTTTCGCCTAGCGGGGTTAAGTCTCTATCGCAGCAATCCGGCTACTGTTTATCTCTTCGAGATAAGGTGCTCCCTGCATCTTTCCTTGATAGTGGCTAAATCCTTTAACCAATTTCCTTTTTGTTCATCGCCATCCTAGCGGTGTCCATTCTAGCCTGTCATCCTGACTGGCGAATCTCATCCAGAGATTATCACTTCCTTGCTGACCACTCATCCTAAGTAATCAAATCTTCATCCTGAAGATACCTAGTCCATTAGGCTTTTTCCTGTTCCTGCCAACTCCCTGTCGACAAGTTAAATATTACGGCAAATGGCCGTGTTTCCTAGATAGTCTTAAAAAACATTTCAGGTGAGAAATACGCCCACAAACACACAATCAAATAAAATCAGCAACTTAGTGTAACATCAAGACGATTTCATCGGTCTAAAGCGACTTAGTCTCACATCACTTGTAAGAGATCTCGCACAAAGCGGGTATCACAAACGGAAATTCGACTTCTGACAGGATAATTACACAGTCATAGCTAGAAAAAGCGTACGCTCACCCCCATGTATTTGTCACGATATTAAATAAGAGATTCATCGGATGAGCCAAGCTATCTGTCGACTGATTGCTGAAGAACTGAATGTTCGTTCAGAGCAAGTCACTGCCGCAGTAAACCTAATTGACGACGGTAACACCGTTCCCTTTATTGCCCGCTACCGTAAAGAAGTTACGGGTGGCTTAGACGATACCCAACTACGTAACCTTGATAGCCGCCTTTCATACCTTCGCGAGCTAGACGATCGTCGCCAAACGATTCTTAAGTCGATTCAAGACCAAGGAAAACTCACGCCAGAACTCGAGCGTGATATCACTCAAGCAGACAGCAAGACTCGCCTAGAAGATTTATACCTACCATACAAACCAAAGCGCCGTACCAAAGGTCAGATCGCGATTGAGGCAGGTTTAGAGCCACTTGCCGATACGTTATGGAATGCACCACAGCACGATCCGGAAACGGAAGCCGCTAACTTCATCAGCAGCGATAAAGGCATTGCCGATACCAAAGCTGCACTCGATGGCGCACGCGCGATCATCATGGAGCGCATTGCGGAAGACGCAAACCTGCTTGAAAAGATTCGCCAACACCTAAATCGTAATGCAGAGCTTGGTGCTCGTGTTGTGGCTGGCAAAGAGAACGAAGGTGAGAAGTTCAAAGACTACTTCGAGCATAACGAAGCTCTGAGCAAAGTACCGTCTCACCGTGCACTTGCCATGTTACGTGGCCGCAATGAAGGCTTCCTAACACTGGCAATGAACGCAGACCCAGAGCAAGAAGAAGGTGTACGTGGTTCATACTGTGAGAACATTATCTCTGATCACTACGGCATTACTCTGAGCAGTGCTCCTGCGGATGCTTGGCGTAAGCAAGTGATTAGCTGGGCATGGCGCATCAAGGTTTCTATGCACATGGAAACTGAATTGATGGGCGCAATGAAAGAGCGTGCAGAGATCGAAGCGATTGAAGTATTCGCAACCAACCTAAAAGACCTACTCATGGCAGCGCCAGCTGGTCCTCGAGCAACCTTAGGCTTGGACCCAGGTTTACGCACCGGTTCGAAAATCGCTGTCGTGGATTCAACCGGTAAGGTTTTGGCAACAGAAACTATTTACCCTCACCCACCTCAAAAGCAATACGACAAATCGGCACACGTGGTTGAGCAGATGGTTCGTCAATTCAATGTTGATTTGATTGCGATTGGTAACGGTACGGCTTCACGCGAAACCGACAGCTTTGTGGCTGACGTAATTAAACGCGGCAACCTAAAAGCGCAAAAGATCATTGTTAGCGAAGCGGGCGCATCGGTTTATTCCGCGTCTGAGTTAGCTGCAAAAGAATTCCCGAACATGGATGTATCAATTCGTGGTGCGGTGTCTATTGCTCGTCGTCTGCAAGATCCACTGGCAGAGCTAGTGAAGATTGACCCTAAATCGATCGGTGTGGGCCAATACCAACACGATGTGAGCCAAACTATGCTCGCTAAGCGCCTAGATGCGATTGTCGAAGACTGTGTAAACGCCGTAGGCGTTGATGTGAATACAGCGTCTGCCGCGCTACTTACTCGCGTAGCCGGCCTTTCTAGCACCATCGCTCAGAACATCGTGGATTTCCGTGATGAGAATGGTCGCTTCGAAGCACGTACTACGCTAAAGAAAGTCGCTCGCTTAGGGCCAAAAGCCTTTGAACAGTGTGCTGGTTTCCTACGTATTATGGATGGCAAAAACCCACTGGATGCATCATCGGTTCACCCAGAAGCTTACCCAGTAGTGAAAAGCATCGCTGAGAAAAACCACAAAGACATCAAATCTCTGGTGGGTAACACCGACTTCTTACGTGGTTTGCACGCGGTTGATTACACCAATGAAAACTTTGGTGTTCCAACGGTCACCGACATCATCAAGGAGCTGGATAAGCCGGGACGCGACCCTCGCCCTGAGTTCAAGACTGCAACCTTCGCCGATGGCGTAAACAGCGTTTCAGACCTAGAACCAGGCATGATTCTAGAAGGTGTGGTATCGAACGTGGCTAACTTTGGTGCCTTCGTTGATATTGGTGTTCACCAAGATGGCTTAGTTCATATTTCAGCACTCACCGATCGCTTTGTCTCTGACCCACGTGAAGTGGTTAAAGCGGGCGACATCGTGAAAGTGAAGGTGATGGAAGTGGATGTTCAGCGTAAACGTATTGCACTGAGCATGCGTATGAAGGACGAGCCTGGACAAGACAACCGTGCTCAACGTTCAAGTGCACCTCGTACACAAAACCGCTCGAATCAAAACTCGCAAGTTGGCCAACGCCGTCGTGAAGAGCCGCAACAAAACGCTGCAATGGGTGGAGCATTCGCTGCCGCTTTTGCTAAAGCGAAAAAGTAATCCATTAGCTCATCTAAAAAGCTGATGTGCTTAAAACAGAAAACCTGCATCCCTTAGGGTATGCAGGTTTTTTTATTATGTGTTCAAAAAAGACATCGAAGCTTGGTTGACTCGTAAACTTTTGATTTATAAGACCACCAACATCTCTGATGGAGCATGAGGCGCAACAGCATGACCATAATGATACTTTATGACCTTACGTCGTTTCTCCATCTGTCCTTCCTGAATCGCCGCATCTAAAACATGCTTTGGCAGGCGGAAACGCATGGTATAACCTTTGCCTTGATCAGCACTGTATGTTTTCAGTGCCAATAAGCTGAACAGCCGATCAAAAGGGTCTTGTGGCTCTTCTTGGCTAACCGAATTGGCCTCTGACTCGTTCTCCATTTCATAACCTGGATGGTCTGAAGGATCCCAAGCCGACTGCTGCCTTCGTTTATCGTCTGATTTTACCTTACGCTCTGCATTGGTTCTCGCCAATGCTACTGCGGGAGCAATAGGTTCTCGGACTCTATTATCACGCGCAACTTGCTCTGTTTGCACATTAACGGACGGGGCGATTAGTGGCACACTCACTGCAGTTGCAGGTGACACAATCATCGCGAACTCTCCTCAAGAATCGCCCATCAATATTGCCATAACACTGTTGTACCGAGAACGCACAACAGGCATAGCCCAACTTAGCGCAATCAGCTCTGGAGAGAGTTAGGTCTGAGTATCATGCAACACGTTGGTGTTATACCAATCGTAGTAAATAACTGATCATCCTAGCTTGTTAAAATGCTCGATAACGGCGTTAGATTTTTTGATTGTAGAATAACTACTTATCGAAACTACTTGTCAAAAAAAAGCTGCCTTGTTCTCAAGCCTTTTACCTACGCTATTTTTGAACACTTACTTACTGTGATTGGTATTAGCTTATATATCGACCAAGCCGGATATATATTTAGCAATTATTTTTGTGCGAAGCTGACAAGCTCACTGCAAAAGGCATCCGCTTCGGTCATAAACGGTGCATGCGAAGACTGGGTAAATATGTATTGCTCGGTATGAGGCAAGGCTGTGCCTAAGTCTTTCGCAACCTTGATTGGCACCAATCCATCTAATCGACCATACAAGCGTAGCATTGGTACTGAAATCTCAGGCAGTTGTTCACGCAGATCGACATCCGACAACATCTTTAATCCTGCCAATAATGAGTCAGGGTTCGGCAACGGGCGAGACAGCACCGCTTGCTTGAGTTGTTTTACATCTTGCCTTGCTGAAGGGCTGCCCATGGCTTGCAATGCCATAAAGCGTTCGATGGTGGTTTGGAAATCTTCAACCAGTTGCTCGGTGAATGCGCTTAATACGTTGGGCTGAATGCCTCGCCATAACACGGGCTCTTTTGCAGCGGCGAATTTGGGAGAACTGGCGACAGTCACCAGCTTGCTCACGTAATCTGAGTGATGGAGAGCCATGTGCGTTGCGACCAAGCCTCCAAGTGACCAACCCACCCAAATCGCTTGCTTTGGTGCTTCGGCCAAAAGCTGCTGAGCAATCTCTTCAAGATCTTGAGCGTGGCAGTGCGCGCTGTGTCCATACCCTGGTAAATCGACAACATGCACTCGAAAATCAGCTTGTAATGCATTAACGGTTTGTTGCCATACCGCACCGTTCATTCCCCAGCCGTGAACCAGTACTAAATCAGGCCCTTGCCCAGAAACATGCCAATATAACGCGTCACTCATTCTCAATATTCCCTACTTTTTCCATCAGCGATAATCCGCGCTTTTCAGTATGGTGAGCAAAAGGAACACCATAACCCAAAAGCATCACGAGCTATGTTATCCGATTGGCTACAAAAACACACACCACGTCTGGTCACACCTCAATGCCACCTGTGCAAACTTGATAAACTGCCCAGTGATACACATCCTCGATGGTGCAATTCTTGTCTCAAACTCTTTCAGCCAGTACCACGCTGCCAACGATGTGGTTTAAAAACACTGCTCACAGTAGAGCAGTGCGGACAGTGCTTATCTCAACCTCCACCTTGGCATCGCCTCTACTGTGTCGGCGATTACACCTTCCCTACAGCAGGTTACATTCAGCAAATGAAGTACGCTGATAAGTTTTGGTTTGCACGTGATCTATCTAAGCTATTGGCATCACGTATCGAATATCCTGCTCCGCTGATCACCAGCGTGCCGCTGCATTGGCGTCGATATACTCATCGCGGCTTTAATCAAAGTAAGCTGCTAGCCGACCACACGGCTCAAGAGCTTGGCGTTGAAAGTGATGTGCTCTTTCGTCGAATTCGCTCAACGGCTTCCCAGCAGGGGCTGACTAAATCCGCACGATTACACAATCTAAAGAGCGCTTTTGCGCTGCGAAAACAAGACGTTCAAGGAACTATCCCCTCTCACGTCGCGATAATTGATGATGTTGTAACCACCGGCAGTACTGTGTATCAATTATGCCAATTACTACTTGAAGTGGACGTTAAAAGGATTGATATTTACTGCATCTGCCGCACTCCTGAGCCCTCTGGATAAAAGCTGTGAATCACTACTTGTACAGCAATCCAACAAAAAAGGGCTGAATTACAAATCTGACAGGAGTAGAATGGCGCTAATAACCTACAAATCTACTCAGGTATTCGTCGTGTCAAATATTACTATTACAGAAACAGCTCAAACTCACTTTGCCAATCTGCTGTCACAGCAGCCTGAAGGTACAAACATTCGTGTGTTCGTGGTAAACCCAGGCACACAAAACGCTGAGTGTGGTGTTTCTTACTGCCCAACAGATGCTATCGAAGCGTCTGACACAGAGCTTAAATTCGAAGCTTTCTCTGCATACGTAGATGAGCTAAGCCTACCGTTCCTAGATGAAGCTGAAATTGACTTCGTTACTGACAAAATGGGCTCTCAGCTAACGCTTAAAGCACCAAACGCTAAGATGCGTAAAGTCGCAGACGATGCACCACTTCTAGAACGTGTTGAATACGCAATTCAAACACAAGTTAACCCACAACTTGCTGGTCACGGCGGTCACGTTAGCTTGGTAGAAATCACTGAAGACGGCGCAGCTATTGTAGCATTCGGTGGTGGTTGTAACGGTTGTTCTATGGTTGATGTAACGCTAAAAGAAGGCATCGAGAAAGAACTTCTTCAACAGTTTGAAGGTGAACTGACTGCTGTTCGTGATGCAACTGAGCACGATCGTGGTGAGCACTCTTACTACTAATCACTGATTTAGTGTTAGTTGTTATTTGAAAGGTTGATGCGCAAGCATCAACCTTTTTTGTTATGTGGATAAGCAAGTTAGGACTATCGCGTTCTCTCTATACTCTTTTGCTATACAACCATATTTTCACCTCGTTACCATCTTGAGTAAGGTATTCAAGTGATCGTAATCGATTCCTGCTTCAATAATTTTCGGATATGAAAACTCGGATCTAGGAACTCAAGGTCATTTCCCCTATATTAGAATGACTTTATAAGAAAGAATTCCAATGAGCTAAGGAGCGAGCGCAATGACGAAAAGGACCAAGCCAGAGATTTTGGCTAAACAAACTGTCGCTCAATCAAGACTATTCTCTATCGAGTCTCTCGACTTACGCTTTTCAAACGGCGAAGAGCGCACTTACGAACGCATGAAGCCCAGCGGGCGCAACGCAGTGATGATGGTTCCTATTACTGAGCAAGGCGATATTCTATTAGTACGTGAATATGCAGCGGGAACTGAACGCTACGAACTTGGCTTTCCAAAAGGGCTGATTGATCCAGGTGAGCAGCCAAACGAAGCCGCCGTTCGCGAACTCAAAGAAGAGATAGGCTTCGGTGCCAACAAGCTTACTCCGCTGAAGGAAGTGATCCTTGCACCCTCTTACTTCTCTAGCAAAATGACGCTGTTTATTGCAGAAGACCTCTACCCAGAAAAGCTAGAAGGTGATGAGCCAGAGCCTCTCGATATTGTGCGCTGGCCACTTGCTCAAGCCGAAGAACTGTTAACACATCTCGATTTCTGTGAGGCTCGGAGTATTACAGCCCTGCTTTTAAGCCTTCGTGTATTAAACAATAACTAGAACATTCAGGCTCGCTCTAAGAGTAAGAGAACATTTATGCCAATAACAAAAGATTTGTCTCACCTCCTACCCTCTGTCATTGAGATTGCTCGCTCTGCTGGTCAACTCATCTTAGAGATCTACGAGAAAAAGGATTACGAAGAGTTCATTAAGAGTGATGACACTCCAGTAACCAGTGCCGATCTTGCAGCACATAAGCTGATATTAAAAAAACTCAGTGAATTGACGCCTGATATTCCCGTATTATCCGAAGAAGACGCCGACATCAGCCTAGAGCAACGCTCTCAATGGGATCGCTACTGGTTAGTTGACCCACTGGACGGCACCCAGGAGTTCATCGCACGAAGTGGTGATTTCGCGACAATTATCGCCCTAATCGAGCATAACAAGCCAGTGATGGGCGTGGTATACGCACCCGTTTCAGGTGTGAGCTATTACGCTTACAGTGGCAAAGGCGCTTGGAAGATCCCAGACCTTAATGACAGCGTGAAAATCAAAACGCATCGTCACGAGCTGCCAAACCAGTCAATCGCCATGGCGATCAGCCGTCGCCAGGACATCAATCGCATCACTAGCCGTATGAGCTCAGCATGGAATTATGATTTGGTTCCTCTAGGCTCAGCAGCGCTTAAGGCCTGTTTAGTCGCAGAAGGCGCTGTGGATTGTTATCTGCGCCTTGGACCAACCGGAGAGTGGGATACCGCCGCAACGCAGTGCATTGTTGAAGAAGCTGGCGGACGTATCTTAAGTACTCAACTAGAACCGCTTTCGTACAATGAAAGAGAAACGCTAGAAAACCCGAACTTCATTGTACTCGGTGATGCAGATTTACCGTGGGTAGAAATTTTGCAAGGCAAAGACTAGGCGAGTTTGCTCCCTTTAACTGTCAGATATCCTCTAGATTCTCAGAACAAACAAAACGGGCACCTCAGTGAGGTGCCCGTTTTTTATATCTCGTAATTTAGTGACCCTTAGCCGTTTAGCTAAAAACGACCTTGATAAGTAAACTGGTACTTACCTTGGCTATCAGGATTACCCAACCATTTAAGCTGATTTTGCATCGTTGGCGGGAATTCAACACCCGGTTTAAACCACGCTGCAGATGTGTAGCGCTGGTTAGATGTTAGACTCGCTGAGAACTCACTGTCTACTTGAGTGCTCTTCTGAACGCCTTTGGCTGCAATTGTACTGTCTTCACAGGTTATGTCCGCAATCACAGGACCAAGGTCTAACGAACCAACAGGTGAATCGACTGCAGCACCAGACCAAGCCACAGTACCTTCACCAGACTGACACCAAGGTTGAGCATGAACCGCATGCTTGATCGTCAGCTCAACCTGTCCACCAATTGAAACCGGGACTGGAATGACTGGAGCATATTTCATCACGTTAGCAGCGGGCATTGATGCGACTAAGTTTTCCGCATACGCACCACTCATGCTGTACCCAACACGCCCTTTTCCTGACAAGTTCATGTCGCTATTACGACCAAAACGAACCGCTAATTCAGCTTTGGCTTGGAAGAGTTTAGAGAACTGAAAGTCCCACTGTACTGAACCGTAATTAACACGCTGCCAGGCGATATTATTGGCGCTGCCCTGCCAAACCGTTCCTTCAACACCTTCAATATTCAAGCCACGCACAGCCGGTGCATGTTTGAGTACAAAAGAGGCCGGTAGATGCAGCAACAGACTAACCGAGAAAAAGACAATAAAGATGCCGCCAAAAAGTAAACCTAACTTCAAAGATAAACCGCGTTTCACATTAACCTCGTTTAAACTGTAGTCGGTTGACCTCAATAACCCCTGGGTTATCGGAGCGATCAATGTCCATAAACTCAACTTCGACACCCTGCTTCTCTTTCAAGTATGTCAGCCAATCTAAGAACTGATTAAAAGGCACAGGTTTCACCCAGACTTGCAGCATCTCGCCACGTGGTTGCACACGTATCAGCTCGATATTAAAGCGACGCATAGAAGCAGGCACAGATTGATTCAGAGGTTGACTGGCACTAATGCCGCCACTGCCTCGTAGTTCAACCACTTCATTGGCTTTATTGGTTACCCAAGCCAGTAGTTGCTTCTCGCTTTGAATGCGGGTCTGCGCAAGTTCAGCTCGCTGACTGAGTGGCTGGATTAGCCCCCAATAAACGACACCGACCACCAATAGAATTGAGCAACCAATCACTAGTCGTTGCTCTCTTTGACTTATTGAAGTCCACCACGCTTGGAGTGGCTCAATCATATTTCTCATCACTGATCTCCTTACGCAGGTTATTGATGGGGTTTAAGAGTAAAGCTGCCAAATACGGCATCACCATTACGATTCAATGGCCCTTGCTCAACGGTAAACTTCTCTTCAAGTTTCACTCGCGCAGTCTCGAAATATTGGAAGTCAGTACTTTTCGCTTCCAATCTCACCTCTGAGCGGTTGCCGTCGTAGCGAATACTATTCACTTCGATGGCTTTCACTTGTCCTAAAGTTTCTGGCAGTAACGCTAGCCATCCAAGTAAGGAATCACCATCACCCGAGCCACCATACTTCTTAGCTTCGTCGTTCATCTGGCGCTTAAGGTAGCTGACCGTCGGAATACGTTGCTTGCCCGGAAGTACGCTTCTAAAAATACGTTCACTCTCCGTTCGGTACGCTTCGGCTTGTGCTTCGTACTGCTGAACCTTTAAGGCTTGCTGAGTGACGATCACCGCCACCAGCAAACAAGCTGCGATCGCTACTTTTTGCCATACACGCCAGTATTTACTGAATGAAGATTTGGTTTTAAAGGTGCCAGTCAGTAAGTTTACGCCACTTGTAATGGCTTGTTGGCTCAGTAAAGACATCACCAGTTCCGCAGGTTTAGCTTGCCACTCAATGCCACTTTGCAGTTGAACGTCATCACTTGGCAGTGCGGTGTAGCTAAAAATCGTTGGTGATTGCTCTTCGTCATCTAAGGCAACCCAATCGCTTTGTAAGAACATCGCTAGCCACGCCTCATTGATCGACACTGCTTGATAGTTGCTTTGACGCAATAACCAATGTTGGTCGATCTGCAGCGCACTGATGCCCTGATCTTCTAAAGGCAACGCTAAGGTATCAGGCAATACTTTACGAAAGATAATGTTCGCTTCGCGGAAAGTATCCAGCGCCTGCTTAAGCCAATCACGTTCCACACCACACACTGTCGCGTGCGTTGCGTCTTTCTCTAAAATAGTCAGGTGTAAGTCTTCGATATCTTGTGCGACTTCGTCTTCTAATAAAAACGGCAGCATAGAATCGAACTGGCGAGCAGCACCTTTCGGGATCTCAACACGCTTAATTAAGCATTCATTTCCCGGCAATAAAGCGATACAGCTACGCTTTTCAGCGTAAGGCGTTAACTCATCCAGCTGCTCCCAGCTAGACAGTTCGCCACTTGCTATCACTTCTTGTTGGCTTGTCGACCAAACTAACCACTGCACAGGGCTTTGTGGTTCGCTACTCAGTCGAACGGTCAGAAACTCGCTCACTGATTCCTCCAAAACGACGGCGTACTACCGTCACTGTTTCTCGATTACTACTATAGAAAAGCGTCCGTATACGTACACGTGACTGCTCAACTAATACCTCTGCATCTAGCTCAAAATAGGCGCTATCTACAGTTAAATATGCTTTCGCTTTTTTGCTGACTTCGGCACTCACACCCACAATAGCAGGCTCAGCCATAAACGCATCCACCGTATCCCAACCATCGAATGGGCGTTTGTCTATCAGCTGTTTGGCATCCGATTCACTTAAGCCGGGGGCAAACATCGCTTCCAATAACGGCGCCTGCTTTTCCGTAAGAGTATTCACATTCAAACGGAAATCGTCGCTCGGCAGAGCACAAACAAAGGGGCGAACCTTATTCATCACCTCACCAGTGACTTGATAAACCGAGCGTAGCTCGGACTCATCGGCCATTAAGCCATTCGCTGCCAAATAAGATGGCTTCATCGCCTCATAAGTACTGTCTTCTACACCAGCTGAAGAGGTGGTTCGGGTATCACTATCAACAAATTCCCAGCTTGAATGTGCAATAACCTCGGCCTGATAAGGCTCAACATCTTGGTTTTCCAACAAGGTTTGCCAAACCGTAATTAAATAAGGTGTTTGGTTACTTGAAGTCGTCGCCACACCAGCCAACGCATTGAGATTAAAACATGCCTGAGCATCAACAATACGGCCTTTAACTTGACCATAATCCAACGGGTATACCTGTTCTTCTAACGCCCATGGTTGACTCAAGTTGACGGTATCACTGTCTTTGTAGCTTTGCCTAATGCCGTCTTGCACCAGCGCTTCGACACCAATGCTGTACCAGTAAGCCTGTTGGTAATTCAGTTGATTGCCCACGCGCTTAAATTGAGTAAACAGGCGTTCCGACATACTGCCTGCGATGGTTGCCATTATCGCCAGTAGCATCAGGATAATGATCAGCGCAACACCTCGCTGCTTGCGCCCCATGGCAGACCTTGTCAGTGCAAACTTATTAGTTCGATGAGTCATTATTCCCCTCATTACTACTTGAAGAGTCACTGTTTGAAGAATCATCGGCCTGATCTAGCGTGCCACCAGGGGTGAGATAAATACGCTCTATCTCACCATAATCTTTCAAGGTTAGCTTTAACCTTACCGCTTTCGGTAGCGATTTGTCGGCTTGCCACTCTTTCCCCCAGCGGCTTCCGTCATAAAACTCGAATTCCAAGCTTTCAACATCATCAAGCAAAGGCGTAATCACACCTTCTTGTCCTGCAGGAGTATCGGGGTAGCGCCACCACACACGCTCAAGCGTTTCTTCTTTAATGCGGTAACCCACTTTGGTGACTTCTCCGCGAGGAAACTGCTGCTGTGGGTTATGCCAGCCAAGGCGAGTAAACATGATGCCAACGCTGTCGGAATCCAGTAAATACTCTTTAATTAAGATCAGCTTAGATGATGCTTCTTCACCGTTGGTACGAAATTGTCGCACCGCCATCTGGCGAAAATCATTATCTAAAATGACTAAGCTACGTTGCAGTTGATTTAAACGAGCACTGCGCTCGATTGAAAGCTCGTTGCTGCGCTGAACCTGATTGACTACCTGATAAGCCGCCATGCTTAACGTGGCAAAGATAGCGATCGAGACCAAAACCTCAATTAAGGTAAAGCCTCTCCCTTTCGAAGATAGTCCTTGTTTACGAGGCACACGCTTATTGGCGGACATGCTCTTACTTAGCGACTTGCTCTGAGCTAACGACACGCTTTTACTTGACCACATAGCTGCGCACCGTGACCACTGGAGAAGCTTGTTTACTGGTTGCCACACTCACATCAAACGCCTTTAATAAATCATCGCTAGTATCGATTGGCGTGACCTTCCAAAACCACTCTCTCTCGGCCAACTCTTGTGTGCCCTGCGCTTTTTTTAGCTTCTCAGGATGCAACATCACCAAAGCCATTTGATTATCAACGACCATAGCCGCGAAGGTTTTTTCTTCTAGATAACTGAGGGTATTGATGTGCTGAGTGACAGCACGAATCACACTGATCGCCGCAGTCGCAAAGATAGCGAGTGCAACCAATACCTCAAGCAGCGTCATTCCTCGAGAACCAAGGGGCATACCACGAGAACGATAAGGAGAACGGTTATTCCTCTTCATCTTCTTCTCCCGGTTCTAGCAGTCGAATCACACCATTGTCCAATACTCGAATACGCCAACCATCTTGTATGGTGTCTCCGGTATTTGGATAAAACGACAATACAAATGGCGTCATTTCAGCACTCGACAAGATGTAGATCTGTGGTGGTTTCGGCTTCTTTTCCTCTTCAAGATCAGCAAACATATCTTCATCAAACAAGCTTCCTGGATTGAACAACCGATCATCGTCTTCCCATGCGCCACCACCTAAGGTCAGTGACAAGGCGAGTTCTTCCGGTAGTTCAGTTAAAGAGGGGATTTTTTCAAAATCGACTTCTTGCCAGCCTTCAGACTTAAGCGCCATCAGTACATAGGTCGATTTCTTTTCATCAATACGAACGCCAAAATCTAAGCCGCTCAAAATCGCCTCTTCATTGAGTAATTGAACTCGCTGATAAAAGCTTTGAGCGTATTTTTTTGCAACATCTTTGCTATTGGTAGGAATGGTCGCGATCACCGCGACCGCCGTTACTGACAGTAATACCAACACCAAGAGAATTTCAATCAAGGTGAAACCTGGCTGTGTTTGCTGAGTTTTCACCTTGTAGACTCCATCTGTTTACGTCCTACCATCAATAACGTTTCAAACGACAATAACGAATCAAACAATAAGCTGAAGCTTATTGGAAATCCTGCATGTTCCAGTTGCCGATATCCGCAGCAATACCTTCACCACCTTCTTGGCCATCAGCACCAAGAGTGAAAATATCAATAGTGCCGTTATCACCAGGGCTTAGGTATTGGTACTCGTTACCCCATGGGTCGTTTGGCAGACGCTTGATGTAGCCACCGTCGCGGTAGTTACGAGGCTCTGGGCTGCTTGGCTTAGAAACCAATGCATCAAGACCTTGATCCGTTGTTGGGTAAACGCTGTTATCCAGTTTGTACATATCTAGCGCGTTCTCTAGCGCCACAATATCAGTGATGGCTTTTTGTTGGTCAGCCTTCTCTTTGTTACCCAATAGGTTAGGTACAACAAAGCTCGCCAATACGCCAAGGATAACCACAACAACCATCACTTCTAATAGGGTAAAGCCTGATTGTTTCTTCATTCTGTTTTTCATTATTTTCTCCAAATTACAGACAGCGAGTTGAAGGTAATAATGTCCTTCTTCTCGTTAATCCAAAAACTAACGTCTTATGAGCAGTTGATTAACCACTCATCAAATTATTCATTTCAAGCATCGGCATCAGAGTCGCCATCACAATGAACAGCACTAAGCCTGCCATCAAAGCGATAAGTGCTGGCGTAAAGATACCTAACGCGATATTCACGGTCGATTCAAAGCTTTGATCCTGGTTATCTGCCGCTCTTGTTAGCATTTGCTCTAACTGACCACTCTGCTCACCACTGGCGATCATATGCAGCATCATTGGAGGGAAGAGTTTGGTTTGATCGAGCGCTTTACGCAGGCTTGCCCCTTCTCTAACACTGTCTGACGCCTGCAGTACTTGTTGCTTCACATGGTGATTCGACATTACATCAACCGCAACCTTCATCCCCTCAAGGATAGGAATCGCACTCGAGGTACAGATAGAGAGTGTTCGTGCAAAACGAGAGGTATTAATTCCTTTCGCGATCTTGCCGATCAGTGGAATGCTTAATAGCTTGCGATCCCAACTCATGCGAACACCCGGCTTTTTCAGAGCGGTCTTAATCAACACAATCACACCGATGATCAACAACAGTAATTGGATGCCCCAATTCTGGATAAATTCACTCGATGCCAATAAAAATTGTGTCGATTGAGGAAGTTCTTGGCCCATTTGGATAATCGGTTCAACGATCTTAGGTACCACGGTTGCCAGCAGGAACGAAACAATCGTCACCGCAAACACCACCAGCACCACAGGGTAGATCATCGCTTGCAGCAACTTAGAGCGCATCTTCTGACGGTTTTCTGCGTAATCAGCCAGTCGCTCCAATACCGCATCTAAGTGACCCGATTTCTCACCAGCCGCGACCATGGCTCTAAACAGTTCATCAAAGATATGTGGGTAATCAGCCAAGCTATCGGCTAGCGAATAACCTTCCGTTACCTTCGAACGAACCGCCAGTAACATGGTTCGAATACGTGGCTTTTCAGATTGCTCCGCCACGGCTTTCAAGCACTCTTCTAGCGGCATGCCTGATTGCACCAAGGTGGAAATTTGGCGAGTAATCAAAGCAAGGTCTGGCGTGCTGATACCACGCTTAAAGCTGGTCGAAGGCTGTGCACCTTTCGTCGTTTTAGCTTTAGCTTCGGTCATCTCAACCGGCATCAAGCCTTGTTCTTTTAAGCGCTGGCGAGCCTGACGAGCATTATCTGCTTCAATTGAGCCCTTTTTGCTCTTACCCTTGGCATCCAGCGCTTTGTATTCAAATGCCGCCATACTAGACTTCCTTGGTCACACGCATCACTTCTTCTAAGGACGTTACCCCTTTCAGAACTTTGCTCAAGCCATCATCTCGAATACTTGGTGTTGTGCCACGAATTGCTTTCTCAATCGCCTGTTCGCCAGCCTCACTGTGAATCAGTTCTTGTACCGAATCGTCAATCATCAATAGCTCATGAATACCAGTACGACCTCGATAACCCTTATGGCCACACTCTTCACAACCTTTGGCATGGTAAAGCGTCAGGCTTTCTTTCTTCTTCAACCCAAACAGTTTCTTCTGCTCTTTATCGGCTTCATAAGGTTCTTTACATTCGTTACATAAAGTACGAACCAGGCGCTGAGCCAAAACACCCAGCAGTGAAGAAGAGATCAAGAAAGGTTCAATGCCCATATCACGCAGACGTGTAATCGCACCAACGGCAGTATTGGTATGCAGAGTCGACATCACTAAGTGACCGGTCAAAGAGGCTTGGACAGCGATCTCTGCGGTTTCCAAATCACGGATCTCACCAATCATGACCACATCGGGATCTTGACGAAGAATGGCACGTAAACCACGCGCAAAGGTCATATCAACCTTAGGGTTCACTTGTGTTTGACCAATGCCATCGATATCGAATTCAATCGGGTCTTCAACGGTTAAAATGTTTCGTTCATTGCTGTTGAGTTCTTGCAGGCCTGCGTACAGGGTCGTCGATTTACCTGAACCTGTCGGGCCGGTCACCAAGATAATGCCGTGTGGGCGCTGAATCAGCTTACGGAAGTTTTCATGGTTTTCTGCTGTCATACCTAAACTGTGCAAGTCTAGACGAGTGGCGTTTTTGTCCAACAGACGCATTACCACACGCTCACCGTGCGAAGAAGGCATGGTTGAAACACGAACATCAACCGCTCGGCCACCAATACGCAGAGAGATACGGCCATCTTGTGGCACGCGTTTTTCCGCAATATCTAGTTTAGCCATAACCTTGACACGTGAAACCAATAGCGGAGCCAGTTTACGGCTTGGCGCTAGAACATCACGCAGCACACCATCAACTCGGAAACGGATACAAAGTGACTTTTCAAAGGTTTCGATGTGTATATCCGAAGCACCCTCTTTGATCGCCTCACCCAGCATCGCATTGATTAACTTGATGATTGGCGCGTCGTCTTCTGATTCAAGTAAGTCTTCGTCTTGAGGCAGTTCTTCCGCTAATGAGAAGAAGTCATCACTATCAGCACCAATGTCTTCCATGAGCTGACGAGCTTCTGACGAGTCACGCTGATAAGCATCGGTCAGTTTTTTATCAAACTCATCGAGAGTAATCGCTTGTGGCGTGAAACCATTTTTCACCACTCGACTCACTTCAATGATCGCCGCCGATTTCAGTGGCTCAACATAATAAAGTATCGGTGCGCGCTCTGGATGTTGGTATTCCAACACCATCTTGTAGCGATTCGCAAAGCTAAACGGCAAGCGCTGATAAGTACGTGCCGCCCCTACCAATTCAGCCATTATTCTGTTTCCATCTGATCAATGAAGGCTTGAAGTTCAGCCGGGTAATTCATGCTTTCGCCAAATTTAGGCAGTACTGGAATATTATCGTCATCCATCAGCTTCAGGCCCTGCTCTGACTTATACAACTGCTCAGCACGAATAAAGTTGTATTTACGCTGAGTAATACCATCGGCCGTCATACCATCACGAATAATGGTCGGCTTGATGAATACCATTAGGTTCTTTTTCTCAACCTGAGTACTGGTTGATTTGAACAGGTGTCCTAGAACAGGGATATCGCCCAAGAACGGCACCTTAGATTCACTTTCCAGCGCTCGCTCGTCAATCAAGCCACCCAGCACCAGCATTTGACCGTCTTGAACAATCACTGACGTATTTAGCTGACGCTTAGCAAAACGAACATCTACTGCCCCGTTTGCGCCTAACACGTTCGATACTTCTTGTTCTATTTGCAGCTGAACTGAGTCACCTTCATTGATTTGTGGCACGACTTTTAGCTTGATACCCACTTCTTTACGTTCAACCGTTTGGAATGGGTTATCGTTACTTGAGCCTGCGGTCGAGCCAGTTAAAACAGGCACCTCTTCGCCCACAATGAACGACGCTTCGCCGTTATCCATCACGGTGATACTTGGAGAAGATAGGATATTTGAATTTGAATCGGTCGCTACTGCACTGATCAAGGCAGTCCAGTCACCCATCACTACGCTCATTGCCGCGCCATTAACGCCAGAAAGAGCAGAAGCTAACGTTGAGTAGTCACCGGATTCTGTGGTCGTTTCATTACGCAAAAAGGCGCCATTATCATCATAGACTGCGGTGGTCGTTTCAGTGTCTTTCGCTTCTTCTAAACCAACCATTACGCCACCGATTGACGCACCTGTGTTGCCATACTGAATCACAGCACCAGTATCAAGGTTACCCCATTGCACACCAAGGTTAATGCCATCACCCTCTGCCATCTCGACAATTAGGGCTTCAATCAATACTTGAGCACGACGAATATCCAACTGTGCGATCACATCTTGAAGCGCATTCATGATGTCCGGTTGTGCGGTAATCACCAACGAGTTGGTATCACTGTGAGCTGAGATCACCACTTTGTCACGTTGAGATGAGCTACCTTTAGTTGATGTTTGCTTCTCTGATTGCAGGTTGTCCGACACGCCTTTCAGCACATCGACTAAATCTTCTGCTTTGGCGTATTTAAGGTAAATTACTTGGTTGTTGCCCTTGGTTGCCATTTCCACATCAAGCTGTTCAATCAACCTTCTTAAACGGCTACGTACCTTAGGGTCACCTGAGATAAGGATCGCATTGGTACGTTCATCGGCAACTAATTTAGGTTGTAGGAAGGCTGGTGTGTTTTGGGCATCTGTGGTTTTGCTTAGTGCATCAACGATACGTACCATTTCTGCCGCAGAAGCATTCTTTAGCTCAACGACTTCAATCTCTTTATCACCCGCTTGGTCAACACGCTTGATGATTTCAGCTAAACGGTTTACTACCGCCGCTCGGCCTGTAATAAGGATGATGTTGGCTGGGTCGTAGTGCACAACGTTACCCGCGCCTGCATTGTCGTTTAGTTGACGAAGCAGAGGAGAAAGTTCACGCACCGAGACATTACGAACCGTCACAACACGTGTCACCACGTTGTCGCCTTTGATCGTATCACTGTCTCCAACGACTGGAATTGCCGATGTTTTCGAATCCTTGGCTTTGATGATCTTAAGAACACCCGAGTCCATTTCAACGACCGCGTAGCCATACACCTCTAATACGTTTAAGAAGAAGCTGTAATATTGCTCTTCATTGAGTACGTCATAACTGCGCACATCAATTTTCCCGCGTACCGAAGGGTCAACGATGATGGTCTTCTCTAGGTTGCGGCCAACAATATTAATAAACTCTTGAATGTCAGTGCCCTTAAAGCTGGCACTAAAATCACTCGCTATGGCTGCGGGTATGCAGATTAAGCTTCCTGCCAATAACCATGCACTTTTCTTAAACCAATGCTTCACGTACTTCTCCTACACTTTCGTCCTTCGTTAGACGCAAAGTTTTAAAATTCAATAAACACTTCATGTTGTTGACCATCTCTCTCGACCACCAGATTTAGCTCTGTTAGTTCTGAGATGGAACGGAATATGTTGCCCATAGCAGCAGGGTCTGTCAGGTCTTGTCCATTTAACTGAGTGGCAATATCTCCGTTTTGGAGCCCAACAGAGTTAAAAAGTTCTGAATCTTTGCCAGGGCTCACACGATAACCGATCACTTTATCGTCACGCTTCACCTGAGACAGTCGAACATATTGGAAGATTTGTTGCGGATCTTTCATTATCTTCGCTTTAATTTCATCAAGCTTCTCTTCTGCTGAAGCCGGATTATTACCACGAACCGAAGAAGAGCTACGAGGTGGCGCAGGCGCTGATACAGCCAAACGCTTGTACTCAATACCTTCAAGCATCAAGGTTTCGTCTCGTCCTGAGTTATCAATGATAACGCGGTCGATTAATACCGCTTTTAACTTGGCTCGAGTGCCTTCAATCTCTTCATTAATTCCGTAGGTCGCTTGCGTGCCGCGATTGGCGATCACCGCTAAGCTCAGTTTTGGATTCGAGCTCGCGACTGCACCCACTAAAACGAGGTTTAATCGCGTCTTAGGCGCATCTTGGATAACTTGCTGTTCAACCACAGCGGGCGTGCTTGGGTTGTAAGCACCAAACATGTTGCTCTGCTGCAAAGAAGAGATATCAAGGGTCGATTGAGGTGCTGAAGACGATGAAGCCGTTGCTGTCCAAGGCGCGATAGTCTGCTCAGCAGGTTCGATAAACCATGCAAGCTGCCCTAAGATCCATGCGGAAGCTGCAATCAATACACAACAGGTCGCTAAGCTTAGTTTCTGCTGAAGTACAAATCCATTCTCTAATAAGCGGCTCAACATAGGAGAATTCCCTACGCGATTTTTGAGCTCTAAAAAGTTCACTTTCCTAGTCCCTTTTCATGACGACAAACGCTGCAAATCATTAAACTTTCAGCTTTTTTATTCATTCGTTCGATACCAAGCTTATTTAAGCAATAAGATCCTGAACTATATCATAGCAAATCGATAAATCGGCATAACATGGCTATTTTGTATTATGACTTGAAAAAAATGCCAACCGCCTCCACTTTAAGCTTCTACTTAATGTGATAAGCATCATCAAAAACATGTTGCGCACTGTTCGTTACAGTTAAACCGCATTCATTTCTCACTTAATAAGGCACAGCCCTATATGAAAACTGCTAATGAAGCTGTCAGACTCGATAAATGGTTGTGGGCAGCTCGTTTTTACAAAACCCGGTCTATTGCTCGCAACATGGTCGATGGTGGCAAAGTCCACTATAATGGTCAGCGCAGCAAGCCAAGTAAAATTGTCGAACTTGGGGCCGTGATTACACTGCGCCAAGGTAATGAAGAAAAGACGGTAACGATCAAGAAAATCTCAGCCCATCGTGGTGGAGCCCCGATCGCTCAAACCCTCTATGAAGAAACCACCGAAAGCTTGGCAAAAAGAGAAGAGTTTGCACAACAGCGCAAGCTAAATGCTCATAGCCCAGCACCAGAACGTCGCCCAGATAAAAAGCAACGTCGTGACATCATCAAGTTCAAGACTCAATAAGCTAGAAGGAATAGCCAAATGGCAGACCCAATGTCTACAAGTAATGTTTTAAATCGCTACCTATTTGAAGACCTATCAGTACGTGGTGAATTGGTACAGATGGACGAAGCGTACCAACAGATTATTTCTAGCAAGGAATACCCAGCTCCAGTACAAAAGCTGTTGGGTGAGCTACTGGTTTCAACGACGCTACTAACGGCGACCCTAAAGTTTGAAGGTTCTATCACGATGCAGCTGCAAGGTGACGGCCCAGTATCTCTAGCAGTTATCAATGGCGATCACGATCAGAAGATCCGTGGTGTTGCTCGCTTTGAAGGCGATATCGCAGACGACGCAGGTCTACACGCCCTAATGGGTAAAGGTCATCTAGTGATCACTATCGATCCTAAGAAAGGTGAGCGTTACCAAGGTATCGTTGGTCTTGAAGGTGACACGCTTGCACAAGTGCTTGAAGGCTACTTCGCTAACTCTGAACAGCTTAAGACTCGTCTATGGCTGCGCACTGGCGAGCATGAAGGAAAAGCACACGCTGCAGGTATGTTGCTACAAGTAATGCCTGACGGCACCGGTACTCCAGACGACTTCGAGCACCTAGAGCAACTAACAGACACCGTGAAAAACGAAGAGCTATTCACTCTAGAAGCGAACGAACTGCTTTACCGTTTGTACAACCAAGAGAAAGTACAGCTATTCACACCACAACCGGTTGAGTTCTTCTGTGGCTGTTCACGCGATCGAAGTGCAGCAGCAATCATTACTGTTGCTCAAGAAGAGATCTACGACATCCTAAGCACCGAAGGAAGCGTTGGTCTACACTGCGATTACTGTGGCACAAACTACTCGTTCGACAAGAATGATGTTGATGCACTGTACGCAGAAGCAGCAGATAAAGGCAGCAATACGGTTCATTAATTTACGGCGTACCAAAAACACGTAATTTACCCCAAAAAGGTCAGCCCTCAGCTGGCCTTTTTTGTGATCAAAATAGCGCAAACTCCGTAACATCTCGTAATAAAATCACCGCTTAATTTTAATCAATTAATAATGTTCTCGCCCCTAGCGCAAAGGTTTGCGTACAGGATAGACTAGTTGGGCCAATATGTGACGAGACGCTTAAAACCCCATGGTTAATATGGATATTTTTTGAGCTATATCCCTGTTTCCCCCGAGTCTCGTTGCTAGCATGGTGAGCAGATAACAATAAAAAATTAATACAAAATCCCTACAAAATATCCTACAAGGAGCACCTATGACCGTTATGGAACATACAAAGGCTGCACAAATTGATCTAACTAAGCACGGACTGACTGGCGTTACTGAAGTTCTTCGTAATCCTAGCTACGAGCAGTTATTCGTTGAAGAAACACTGCCAGGTTTGGAAGGCTACGAAAAAGGCGTAGTAACGGAACTAGGCTCTGTTGCGGTAGACACTGGTATCTTTACTGGCCGCTCACCAAAAGATAAGTACATTGTTAAAGATGACACGACCCGCGATACCATGTGGTGGTCAGATCAAGGCAAAAATGACAACAAACCGATTACAACTGAAGTATGGAATGAGCTGAAAGAGCTTGTGACAACTCAGCTATCTGGCAAGCGCCTGTTTGTCATCGACGGTTATTGTGGTGCTAACCCTGATACGCGCTTAAGCGTGCGTATTATCACTGAAGTAGCGTGGCAAGCGCACTTCGTTAAGAACATGTTCATTCGTCCAACTGACGAAGAGCTAGCAACGTTCGAACCTGATTTCGTGGTAATGAACGGTGCTAAAACAACTAACCCTAACTGGGAAAAGCAGGGTCTAAACTCTGAAAACTTCGTTGCTTTCAACCTAACAGAGCGCGTTCAAATCATCGGTGGTACTTGGTACGGCGGTGAGATGAAGAAAGGCATGTTCGCAATGATGAACTACCTGCTTCCTCTGCAAGGCATTGCTTCAATGCACTGTAGTGCAAACGTCGGCGAGAAAGGCGATGTAGCCATCTTCTTCGGTCTATCTGGTACAGGTAAAACTACGCTTTCAACCGATCCTAAGCGTGAGCTAATCGGTGATGATGAGCACGGTTGGGATGACGATGGTATCTTCAACTTCGAAGGTGGTTGTTACGCGAAGACGATTCGTCTATCTAAAGAAGCAGAACCTGAAATCTACAATGCAATCCGTCGTGATGCACTACTAGAAAACGTAACAGTTCGTGGTGATGGTTCTATCGATTTTGATGACGGTTCAAAAACTGAGAACACTCGTGTTTCTTACCCGATTCACCACATCGATAACATCGTTAAACCAGTATCAAAAGCCGGTCACGCTCAAAAGGTTATCTTCCTGACTGCTGATGCATTCGGTGTACTGCCACCCGTTTCTAAACTGACTCCAGAGCAAACGAAGTACCACTTCCTATCTGGCTTCACTGCAAAACTAGCGGGCACTGAGCGTGGTATTACTGAGCCAACGCCAACGTTCTCTGCTGCATTTGGTGCGGCATTCTTAACTCTCCACCCAACTCAGTACGCTGAAGTGCTTGTGAAGCGTATGGAAGCAGCTGGCGCTGAAGCTTACCTAGTGAACACAGGTTGGAACGGTACTGGTAAACGTATCTCTATCCAAGATACGCGAGGCATCAT
The DNA here is from genome assembly GCF_041471425.1 of Vibrio sp. 10N.261.52.C2. Taxonomy (NCBI): domain Bacteria; kingdom Pseudomonadati; phylum Pseudomonadota; class Gammaproteobacteria; order Vibrionales; family Vibrionaceae; genus Vibrio; species Vibrio sp. 10N.261.52.C2. Next base: position 98,921 of record NZ_JBFROH010000012.1, read on the forward strand.
CGACGCTATCCTAGATGGCTCAATCGACAACGCTGAAACTAAGGTTATCCCTATGTTTAACCTAGAAGTGCCACTAGCGCTGCACGATGTTGACCCAGCGATCCTTGACCCACGCGATACGTACACTGACCCTCTACAATGGGAAAGCAAAGCGAAAGATCTAGCCGAGCGCTTCATCAACAACTTTGACAAGTACACAGATAACGCTGAAGGTAAGTCACTGGTTGCAGCTGGTCCTCAACTGGACTAATCCAACCATCTGCTCGGGCTTAGCCAAAAGCAAACGCCCAATTTAAAATGATATTTTTGTAGCAAGCCCCTCTTATGAGGGGCTTTTTTGTTGATGCTTGACCCTTTTTGTTCCACTCTGTTTTAAGACTATTGAAATTTAAGGCTTTCAGGGAATGAAAAAGGTATTCATGGTGTTCGGCATTGTGTTGGCTATCGCCGTTGCAACTATCGCAGCGCTGCTATTAAGCCTGCAGACCCAATACCGTGCGGATGTTGCCAACTTTTTTATCAAACATACGATTGAACAACCTGTATTCATTGAAGATGTTGAGTATCAGGCGCCTTATCACATCACCTTAATGGGCATTACCCAAAGCCAACCAGAAAAGCAAACACCTCTGTATATCGACAAGATCGATCTTTGGTTCAGCCCCAGCTCGATGACAGAGGCCAAACTGGTCTTTGAATCTGTTTTGATCAGCGGACTCCAGTTAGAGGCAGACGATCTAAAAACACTGACTTCTTTATTTACCCAACCAAACATCAAGCTCCACCAGCTGGCCATCAACAATCTCGACTTTTCGACGCCAGAGTTTAATGCGCGAGGCATCGACCTACAGATCTCCGCCCCAACGTGGAACAACGATAACTCGCTGCTACCTTATGGAAAAACCCAACTCTCTGCCTCACAACTGTATTGGCAAGGTGAGGCATTCGATAATCTGTTGATTGATCTAGACCTCAAGCCGAGTGACAGCACCCTTTATGGTGCTTCGTTTGACTGGCGTGGCGCCAAGATTTCTGGGCAAGCTGAACAATATCAACAAGATTGGTCGTTGGTGAATGTGACCGTCGATGGCTTACGACTCAATCAGAAACAGACCCAAAACCTACTAAGCAAAGAGTGGGATGTTGCAGGCATTAAGATTAATCACATCAATAGCTTAGATATTCTGCGTAGCGACGTAGAGTGGCAAGATGGCCACCTCGCTGCCTTTGATGCCTCATTAGAAAATATCCAACTGCCTTTTGAAATCTGGAAACAACAGAAAGCCATTTTTTCTCTACAGGCAGAAGGAGTGACCATTGATGATGACATGTTCATCGAGCCAAGCCTCAAGCTCAACCTAGAAGCAAACCGGATTCTGATTGAGGATTTCTATACTCAATTCCTGCAGGGCACTGTTCAGCTCAATGGCGAAGTCGCCCCTAGCAGCATTCAATTGGCGCAGCTCGACCTGCAAGGCATCAAGTGGATTACCGAAAACCAAGATAGCCCTCTACCGGCCGCTCGCCTATTGCCTTGGCTCACACAGCTCCAGAACGTCGAGATTAACCGACTTAATATAGAACGCAGCCAACTTATCCAACTAGCACAAACGCCTTACTGGCAGGTCTCTGGATTACATGTCGAGGGGCATCAAGTTCAACTGCTGCAAGATAGAATACTGGGCTTGTGGCAAGGGAAGCTGATGGCGAGCGCCAATGATGCCAGCTACCAAAATATTCTCAGCGCACAGCCTGTGGTTGAGATGAATAGCGAACAAGGAAAATGGACGCTGACTCGTCTGTTTGCACCACTCAGGAATGGCTACATTGAAGCCAATGCAACGCTCGATTTTAACCAAATCAGCAAGCCATGGAGCTTAGATATTTCTGCCGATGGGTTACCCATTGCGCCTATGCTGCAGCGACTTGAATTACCACTCGATGCAACCGGCTATGGCGAGTTTGAACTTCAAGCCGCAGGTTTATATGGCGACTCACTGATGCTCGGTTACTCAACCACAGGGCAACTCACTGGCAGCGTTCGCCAGGGTGTGATGACCTTTAATGACAAGCTTTCTGAAACATCGACTGATAACGTGTTTGAAATTCCAGAGCTTAATGCGCATTTTGACCGTGGGCGCTTCACTCTCGAACCGATGCACATTATTGGTACGTCAGCAGCAGAGCAAGGCGAAAAAAGGGTTCAAACGCTCAATGGCGAGGCTTCTGGAGAACTCGACTTGCTTAAAGCCGAGCAACACACCCTCTCGATTACCCTATCGGACCCATGCCATCAAATCTCAGGAAAGCTCACCCAAGCTGAGTATTCGGAGATTAACGACTGCCAACAAAAAAACGCCACTCCTCAGGAGTAGCGCTTTCAATCAATAATTCTATCTATCATCAAGCGAGCGTGAAGTTATTCACTCGCCTTGCTATCCGTCGATAGTATTTTCTTATAATCAGGGATCAGCATATAGGTTCCCGTAAACTCTACCGCTTCCACATCGCCGCTATGAATGGTCACGTGAATGATGATACGTGCCTTTCTTCCTGACGCAAGGCGGTCCAAGTCACCACTGATCCCATCCAATGAAGTAGAGGCAACAGGGTTTTGCTCAACCGGGTGACGATAACGAATATTACTGTCTGCCAGCACGATATCACCGGTCAACCCACGCTCTTTCATCAATAGCCAAGTCATACCCCAACCAGTTAAGGTCGCTAAGGTAAAGGCAGATCCTGCAAACATGGTGTTATGAGGGTTCAAGTTAGGATTCAGCTGAGCACTACACTCAAATTGGTAACCCGTGTATTGGTTAATTTTGATACCCATCTTGTCACTGATCGGAATTTGATTTTCCCAGCGCTGTTGTAGCTCATTACACCATTCAGGCTTACGCAGTACATCAGCCATCGGATCAAGGTGCTTCACCATCTGCTGATGACGAACTGGACCACGCTGGTCATTAATTTCACCACGACGCTCAAATTCGTTTTTCTCATAGAATGAGATCGCATCTTCACGTGCATTACACACTAAGCGCTTAGCACCTTCTTGGCGAGCCAATGACTCAAGTGCGACTAGAATCAACGAACCCATGCCTTTACTTTGGCGAGATTTCTTCACCGCCATATAGCGGATCTGACCTTCCAGATCTGGGGTGATATACAGACGACCAATCGCCATCGGGCGACCACGACCATCGACAATCATGCGATGGTGACTCATGGCATCATATTCATCACGCTCGGAACCTACCGGCATTCGCCAAGGTTCACGCAGCATCTGCCAACGAAAATGGTAATACTTGTTCAGTTGATTTTCGGTGGTCGGTGTTATCAGTTTAAACATGCTTATCCTTTTAAGTTTAAACCTGCAGCCAGAATGTTACTGGGCCATCATTAACCAATGACACTTTCATGTCGGCTGCAAATCGGCCACGTTCCGTTGGCAATACTGATTCACATTGGTTAGAGAAATAATCGTAAAGACGCTCCGCATCTTCAGGGTTTGCTCCACGAGAAAAGCCCGCTCGAGTTCCCTTTTTTGTATCGGCTGGCAGTGTGAATTGAGAAACCACCAACACTTTACCTTCAACCTGTTTTACGTTGAGGTTCATTTTTCCGTCTTCATCTTCAAAGACACGATAAGTTGTTACTCGTTCCATCAAACGTTTGGCTTTGGCTTCGTCATCACCTTTTTCTACGCCTAATAGAACCAATAAGCCTTGTTCAATCTCACCAACTACTTCGCCATCAACTCGAACGGCAGCTTCACTTACTCTTTGAATCAGGGCTATCACTGTTGTTTCCTTGTTCTGGAATTTCATCGTTATCCGCTGAGTGTACCATTTCTTGCGAGTCACTCCACTGTTCCTGCTCACCCAATGCAGCGGTCACCTCAGCACCCACCAGCACAATCAACCAGCACAAATAAACCCAGACAAAAAGAATTGGTATTGCCGCCAATGCGCCATAAATCAACTGGTAAGAAGGGAATTGAGTAATGTAGGCCGCGAAGCCTTTCTTACTGAGTTCGAACAACAGAGCCGCCACTAGAGAACCTGCAGCCGCATGAGAAAAGTGTATCTTTTTGTTGGGAACCAACAGGTACAGACCGAAAAACGCAAAGAAAGAGAGAATCAAAGGAAGTTTGCGAATCACGGTGTTAAAGGCGCCAGACACCACTTCGTTTTGCAACAAGCTCAATGATGTCACATAAGAAGTGGCTGCAATGCTCGCCCCAACTAAAATAGGTCCAAGCGTGAGCACCATCCAGTACATTGAGAACGACAATACCGCACGTCGCTTCTCATTAACACGCCAGATGTAGTTTAGGTTCTTATCGATATTCGAGATCAACATCAGCGCTGCAATGAATAAGAACACACTACCGACCGCCGTCATTTTTCCGGTATTGGCAACGAACTCTAACAAGGCACCGTGTACGGCATCCCCAGACGCGGGAACAAAGTTGGTAATAACGAAGTTTTGAATCACGATACCAACATCAGCAAAGATGGAGAATGACGACAAGATAGAGAGCAGAACCGTCAACATCGGTACGATCGAGAGCAAAGTAATGTACGCCAAGTAGCCCGCATTCACGTTGACTCTATCATGCGTCATTCGCGCCAAAAGATAGCGAGAAAACTGAATACTGAGTGTGGCGACCTTTTTTATCTTCAACTTGTAACTCCCTTGTAACTCGTTCATAGTCCTAATTAATATTCCGTTACTTAACTATAGGAAACTAGGATGCCTTATTTAATAGTTATAGTCCTCTCTATTTTTACTCTTACTGGATGCCAGTCAGCTTATTACTCCGCCATGGAGCAAGTGGGTTACCACAAGCGTGACATTATGGTCGATAGAGTGGAAGACGCTAAAGAGTCGCAGCAGGATGCTCAGGAAGAGTTTACCAGCGCACTTGAAGCCTTGAGTAGCCTGACTAATTTCAGTGGCGGCGACCTTGAAGACATGTACAACCAAATCAACGATAAATACCAAGACAGCGAGAAAGCCGCGCAAAATGTCAGTGACCGCATTGCTGCGATTGAAGATGTGTCGGATGCGCTGTTTGAAGAGTGGCAGAGTGAGTTAGATCTCTACACCAGTGATTCACTGCGCCGCTCGAGCGAGCAAAAGCTTCGTGAAACTAAATTGTCTTACCAAACGATGCTGTCAGCAATGAAGCGCGCCGAGAAGAAAATGGACCCAGTGCTCAATACCCTTCGCGACAACACGCTTTACTTGAAGCACAACCTCAATGCGAGTGCTGTCGGCTCGCTGCAAGGTGAGTTTATGAGCTTAGAAAAAGACATCGCCTACGCAATAGAACAGATGAATGCTGCGATCGCCGAATCGGATAAATTCCTTGCTCAACTAAACCAGAAATAACGCCCGTAGGCACAAATAAAGATAAGCCCGTATGAACCCAATCATTATTACTGGCGGCCCTGGCGCCGGAAAAACCACATTGATCAATGCTTTGGGTGATGCGGGTTACCCCACCTTCGCTGAGTCCTCTCGCCAGTTAATCGAACAGCAGAGTCAACTTGAGAACGGTATCTTACCTTGGTTAGACCTTCCAGGCTTTGCTCGCCTATGTTTAACCGTCATGAGCGAACACAAAGACCAAGCCAGTCAGCATCCTGTTGCCTTTCTCGATCGCGCCATTCCAGATATCTGTGGCTACTTGGCTCAGGCGAAACTAGAGATAAACACAACCTACCGAGAAGCGAGCCAAGGTTATCACCCCCAAGTGTTGTTCTGTCGCCCTGAGGCTTCAATTTATGTACAAGATGATGTGAGACCTTATCCGTTTGAGGAGGCGTTAGAGATTCACCACGCGTTAGAAAGAGTCTACCAAGAACTTGGTTATGAGGTGGTTGAAGTGCCGTTTATGCCAGTCGAAGAACGGCTTCAATTCGTTGAGCGTTACTTAGGTATCAAAAGCTAGATCCCCAACTCGGTCGTTCCTCCCTCTTGGGGATGACGAAATCTCGTTTAACCGTATCTAAACAAACTAAAAAACAAAAGCCCCGAGCAGCTAGGCTACTCGGGGCTTTCTTATCTACTTAGCTAGAAGCTAGTCAGCTGGCAATTAAGCCTTAGCTGGACGTGCTGCACGCTTACGTTCGTTTTCAGTAAGAAGCTTCTTACGGATACGAATGCTTACTGGCGTTACTTCTACTAGTTCGTCTTCGTCGATGAACTCAAGAGCTTGCTCTAGAGTGTGACGGATAGGTGGCGAAAGAACCTGTGCTTCATCAGTACCAGATGCACGAACGTTCGTTAGCTGCTTACCTTTCAGACAGTTTACTGTCAGGTCGTTTGAACGGTTATGAATACCGATAATTTGACCTTCGTATACTTCATCCGCGTGCTCAGCAAATAGACGACCACGTTCTTGTAGGTTGAATAGTGCGTAAGTCAGAGCTTTACCAGTTGCGTTCGAGATTAGAACACCGTTGTTACGTTGACCGATTACGCCGCCTTTGTGAGGGCCGTAGTGATCAAATGAGTGGTAAAGAAGACCAGAACCAGACGTTAGAGTTAGGAACTCAGTTTGGAAACCGATAAGACCACGAGAAGGCATCATGAAGTCCATGCGAACACGGCCTTTGCCATCTGGAGACATATCAGTTAGCTCACCTTTACGTAGACCGATGTTTTCCATGATGCCACCTTGGTGCTCTTCAAGCACGTCGATAGTCACAGTTTCAAACGGTTCAGTTAGGTTGCCATCTTCGTCTTTCTTGATGATAACTTCTGGACGAGATACAGCTAGTTCGAAGCCTTCACGACGCATGTTTTCAATCAGGATAGACAGGTGAAGTTCACCACGACCTGAAACACGGAAGCGATCCGGGTTATCAGTTTCTTCAACACGTAGTGCAACGTTGTGTACTAGTTCTTTTTCTAGACGCTCAAGGATGTTACGTGAAGTAACGAACTTACCTTCTTTACCCGCGAACGGAGAAGTGTTTACTTGGAACGTCATTGTTACTGTTGGTTCGTCAACAGAAAGCGGAGTCATTGCTTCAACATTGTTTTGGTCACAGATAGTGTCTGAAATCTTCAGCTCACCAAGACCAGTGATTGCAATGATGTCGCCAGCGTTAGCTTGCTCAACTTCGTGACGGTCAAGACCTAGGTAACCAAGAACTGTACCTACTTTACCGTTACGTTTTTTGCCTTCTGCATTTACGATAGTTACTTGTTGGTTTGGTTTAACAGAACCACGAGTAACACGAGCAACACCGATAACACCTACGTAAGAGCTGTAATCAAGTTGCGAAATTTGCATTTGTAGTGGACCGTCAAGGTCAACTGCAGGCGCGTCTACTGTATCAACAACAGCTTGGAACAATGGTTCCATGTCTGTACCAGTTTCGCCTTCTTCCATCGTTGCCCAACCGTTTAGAGCTGAAGCGTAAACAACGGTGAAGTCTAGTTGCTCATCAGTAGCACCTAGGTTGTCGAAAAGGTCGAATACTTGATCCATAACCCAATCAGGACGAGCGCCTGGGCGGTCAATCTTGTTGATTACAACGATTGGCTTAAGACCGTGTGCGAAGGCTTTTTGCGTTACGAAACGAGTTTGAGGCATTGGGCCATCAACTGCGTCAACGATAAGCAGAACAGAGTCAACCATAGACATGATACGCTCAACTTCACCACCGAAGTCCGCGTGTCCCGGGGTATCTACGATGTTGATGCGGTAATCATTCCAGTTGATTGCTGTGTTCTTAGCAAGGATTGTAATGCCACGCTCTTTTTCGATGTCATTCGAATCCATGACACGCTCTTCAGCTTCACCACGAGACTCAAGAGTGCCTGACTGTTGTAGCAGTTTATCAACCAAAGTCGTTTTACCGTGGTCAACGTGCGCGATGATCGCGATATTTCTTAACTTATCAATCTGTGGAGTAGACATGGATTCTCGATTCACTCATAAAAGTAGCCGTCACTTATCTCAAAAGTTTGGATAATAACCGCTAGCTTGATTTAAAAAACGGTCAATAATATACCAGATTCTAGACAAAAACCCAGAAATATGTGATCTGAACCAAGGCTTTTTTCTTTATTAGCGATTCATATCCGCTTAACTTTGATTCAGTACAGTGTTGAGCAGCGAAATTCGTAGGACTCTAAAAAAGTATCACCTGCGAGTGGCGAGCCAAATCTCCCGCAAAATAACAAAAGTGGATTGACAACTTAGGCAATTCATTGCTGAATGGTGCTCGCTTATGTCTCATATTGGTGCATAGACAAACGGTTGCACCAATAAAGTGCAGATAGAGATCATTTTGGTGCAAAAACCAGATTAAGCAAAATCGCAAAACAAGTAAATCATTGAAATTAATGGAATAATTTTTTTGGCACGTTTTTGGCAATAGATAAATCAGCATCGATTAATGCACTTATAGACATTAATCAATGCTAGTTTCAACCGAATCGAGCTAATACCGAATTAATAACACTGGAGGTTATCCAAGATGTCAGTAGAAAATGTACTATCCCTGATCCAAGAGAACGAAGTTAAATTTATCGACTTACGTTTTACTGATACAAAAGGTAAAGAGCAGCATATCTCTATTCCTTCTCACCAAGTTGATGCAGACTTCTTCGAAGAAGGCAAAATGTTTGACGGCTCTTCAGTAGCTGGTTGGAAAGGCATTAACGAATCTGACATGGTAATGATGCCAGACGCAGCATCTGCTGTACTGGACCCATTCACAGAAGACGCAACGCTAAACATCCGTTGTGACATCCTTGAGCCTGCAACAATGCAAGGCTACGACCGTGACCCACGCTCTATCGCTAAACGTTCTGAAGAGTACCTACGTTCTACAGGTATCGCAGACACAGTTCTAGTTGGTCCAGAGCCAGAATTCTTCCTATTTGACGACGTTAAGTTCTCAAACGACATGTCTGGTTCTTTCTTCAAGATCGATGACGTAGAAGCAGCTTGGAACACAGGTTCTGACTTCGAAGGCGGTAACAAAGGTCACCGTCCTGGCGTTAAAGGCGGTTACTTCCCAGTAGCTCCAGTAGATTCATCTCAAGACATCCGTTCAGCAATGTGTCTAGTAATGGAAGAGATGGGCCTAGTTGTTGAAGCTCACCACCATGAAGTAGCAACTGCGGGTCAAAACGAAATCGCTACTCGCTTCAACACGCTAACAGCGAAAGCTGATGAAACTCAAATCTACAAGTACGTTGTACACAACGTTGCTCACGCATTTGGTAAAACAGCGACATTCATGCCTAAGCCACTAGTTGGTGACAACGGTTCTGGTATGCACGTTCACCAATCTCTAGCAAAAGACGGCGTTAACCTGTTTGCTGGTGATAAGTACGGCGGCCTATCTGAAATGGCTCTTTACTACATCGGTGGTGTAATCAAGCACGCTCGTGCAATCAACGCGTTTGCTAACCCATCAACTAACTCGTACAAGCGTCTTGTACCTGGTTTCGAAGCACCTGTAATGCTTGCTTACTCAGCACGTAACCGTTCTGCTTCTATCCGTATCCCAGTAGTACCAAGCCCTAAAGCACGTCGTATCGAGCTACGTTTTGGTGACCCAGCAGCTAACCCATACCTATGCTACTCAGCAATGCTTATGGCTGGCCTTGACGGCATCAAGAACAAGATTCACCCAGGCGAAGCTATGGATAAAGATCTATACGACCTTCCTGCAGAAGAAGCAGCTGAAATCCCAACAGTTGCAGAATCTCTACAAGAAGCTCTAGCAGCGCTTAGCGAAGACCGTGAGTTCCTAACAGCTGGCGGCGTATTCTCTGACGATTTCATCGATTCTTACATCACTCTGAAATCTGACGACGTACAACGCGTGAACATGGCTACACACCCACTTGAGTTTGAACTGTACTACTCAGTTTAATCTCCTGTAGAGATAAGCCATTTCTTACTGCAACCTTGTAAGAATCGCTGACTAAATATTAGGCTCGCCTCGCAGGCGGGCCTTTTTTATATTCTCCCTCCCCCCGCTTCCTCGTACCATACCTTAGACAAAAGCCCTCAGAGGCTGTCGCGCTAAATACAATAAAACCAACGCCAAACGTGAAATCACCTAGCGGTGAAAAGAGGCTAAAGATATGAAAAACATACTGTTCCTAATCGGGTTAACAGTCGCGCTCTCGTGCTCTGCTCAAACAGTGTATACCTGGATAGATGAAGATGGCGTGCTCCACTTTAGTGATAACCCTAGCGCTCAAGATGCCGAGGCTCTTCGCCTGCCAGATGTGCAAGCTTCAGCACCCGCCCCTAAATTTGAGGCCTCAACTCCGGTTGACGCTGCTGCTTCCTCTACAACTAAAACGGCAACGCCAGCCAAAACTCAGGCAGAAACCGAAACCACAAAGCGCGAGGTTCCTACTCAATTAGCCCTCACCATGCTGACTCCAGTTCATGATCAAACCATTCGCAACAACCGCGGCTTAATCCCGATTCAGATAGAGCTCAACCGAAAACTTGGTATTGGGGAGCAATTACAATTGATGCTTGATGGCCGTCGATATGGCGCCCCACAGACCCAGCCTATTTGGGAATTAAAAGGTATCGATCGAGGTACTCACACCATTGCAATTCAAGCACATAGAAGCGGCAAGCTTATTGCATCTACTAGTCCAGTCACCGTGTATTTACATCGAGCGACGCTCAAGTAGGCCAATGTGTTAAAAGAGGCCAAATAACCTCTACTTTTCACCTAATCGAAGCAGCTTTCAGCGACTCTAATGAATTATCTTTAGCTTCTGGTTGATATGCGCCATACTTGAACTTAGCCACGCACCAATTTGGTGCAGTGAGAAAAACACCAGTTCAAGGACGAAATAGTGAATCGATCAGCCAAAAGCGACAGCATAGATACACACCATCTTTCCAGCGCCATTCTCGACAATATGGTGACTTCGACATTAATGCTCGATGAGCAATTGTATGTCCGATACGCAAATCCGGCGGCTGAGCAGCTCTTTTCACAGAGCGCACGACGCATCGTTGATCATCCACTGAGCCAACTTATCCAACACGCTTCACTTGATTTGGCGCTTCTGACGCAACCGCTACAAAGTGGCCAGAGCATTACCGACAGTGACGTTACCTTCGTTGTTGATAACCGCCCACTGATGCTTGAAGTCACGGTTAGCCCAATATCTTGGCAGCGAGAGACGCTGTTATTGATTGAGATGCGCAAGATAGACCAGCAAAGACGCCTTAGCCAAGAGCTCAACCAACATGCACAACAACAAGCGGCTAAGTTGCTGGTACGCGGGTTAGCACATGAGATCAAAAATCCACTCGGTGGCTTAAGAGGTGCGGCGCAGTTACTTGGGAAAATGCTTCCTGATCAGTCTCTTAATGAATATACGCAGATCATTATTGAGCAAGCCGACCGCTTAAGAGCATTAGTCGACCGTCTGCTTGGCCCACAGAAGCCGGGGACTAAATCAGAAGAGAACCTTCACCAGATACTTGAGAAAGTCAGGCAGCTCGTAGAGCTCGAATCGGGTTCAACGCTCGCCATCGAAAGGGATTACGACCCGAGCCTACCGGACATCTTGATGGATTCGGCACAGGTTGAACAAGCGATGCTCAATATCGTGAGCAATGCAGCGCAGATTCTAAAGACTCAAGATTCTGGCAAAATCACCATTCGCACCAGAACGGTGCATCAAGCAAATATTCACGGGCAGCGACACAAACTCGCAGCTCGTATTGAGATCAGCGATAACGGTCCGGGCATCCCCGATGATTTAAAAGACACGCTGTTTTACCCAATGGTCAGCGGACGAGAAGGTGGAACAGGGCTGGGGCTATCGATTTCTCAAAACCTGATCGATCAACACAATGGGAAAATTGATGTTGAAAGCTGGCCAGGCAACACCACATTCACGATTTATCTACCGATTTAGGTCATAAGAACCTCGCTATTGGACAGCGAGATGAAAAGCTTAGCTCGGTAACACAAAGATTAAGACATCATAAAAACAACAATGATTATCACAATAGATTTGGCTGCAAAGGAATTGAATTATGAGTAAGGGATACGTTTGGGTCGTCGATGACGACAGCTCTATCCGCTGGGTAGTAGAGAAAACACTTTCATCTGCGGATATTAAGTGTGAAACATTTGCTGATGCTGAGAGCGTATTACTTGCTCTTGAGCGCGAAACACCAGACGTTTTGGTGTCCGACATTCGCATGCCTGGCATTGACGGGATTGAGCTGTTACACCAAGTTCACCAGCGCTCTCCCGACCTGCCAGTGATCATTATGACCGCGCACTCAGACCTCGATGCGGCGGTGAATGCTTATCAAAAAGGCGCCTTTGAATATCTACCAAAGCCGTTCGATATTGATGAGACACTGACTCTAGTAGAGCGAGCCATCGCACACAGCCAAGAGCAGAAACGCGAGCAAGCCAGCGAAGTAGCCGAAGAAACCAACGCACCAGAAATCATCGGTGAAGCACCGGCAATGCAGGAAGTTTTTCGAGCTATTGGCCGTTTGTCTCGTTCATCCATTTCGGTTCTTATTAATGGTGAATCGGGAACTGGTAAAGAATTAGTCGCGCACGCGCTGCATCGTCACAGCCCAAGAGCTAAAAAGCCATTCATTGCGTTAAACATGGCGGCAATCCCTAAAGACTTGATCGAATCAGAGCTGTTTGGCCACGAGAAAGGCGCCTTTACCGGTGCTAACAGTGTTCGCCAAGGACGATTCGAACAAGCCAACGGCGGTACTCTGTTTCTTGATGAAATAGGCGATATGCCACTCGATATTCAGACTCGACTACTGCGCGTGCTTTCTGATGGCCAATTTTATCGCGTAGGTGGGCATTCTGCGGTTAAGGTTGATGTTCGTATCGTTGCAGCAACCCACCAAGATCTTGAGCGCTTGGTGCATGACGGTGGTTTCCGTGAAGACCTTTTCCATCGACTGAACGTTATCCGAATCCATATTCCGGCACTGCGCGAACGTAAACAGGACATTGAAAAGCTGACTCACCACTTCCTAGCATCCGCCGCTGAAGAGCTTGGTGTAGAAGTGAAGACACTGCACTCTGAGACCATCATGAAGCTCAACCAGCTAAATTGGCCGGGTAACGTACGTCAGCTTGAGAACATCTGTCGTTGGCTCACAGTCATGGCGAGCGGCAGTGAAATACTCCCTTCAGACTTGCCTCCAGAACTGTTGGAAGAAAAAGTGGTGACGACCTCAGGGACGGGAGACAACTGGCAACAACTGCTCGCTAATTGGGCAAAGTGTGCGCTTGATTCAGGAGAAAAAGAGCTGCTAACTTATGCTCTGCCAGAATTTGAACGTATACTGCTAGAAGCTGCACTCCACCACACTAATGGTCATAAACAGGATGCAGCTAAGGTTTTGGGATGGGGAAGAAACACCCTAACTCGTAAACTCAAAGAACTGTACTAGACCTTATATGATTCTCGATGCAGCTACTTTTTAACCAAAAAAGTGTCGCTTGGTTTGAATAGTGTCGGTACAATTACAGTGCGCTATTCACCAAAGTTGTAGCTAAAGATGTCTTTGAAAACACAAATTACTTTGAGAACCGCAGTGGTTCTGCCATTCGTGATGATTTTTCTGTTCACTATGGGTGTAATGGTTTTCACTCAAAAGCTAAGCTACAAAGAGATGGTGAGTGATGTTAGTGCACGCCAGCTGACATCACTGACTGACAATGTTCATCAAAGCCTGTCTAATTTTTTAGAAAAGCCATTTCACGCCAACCTCTCGCTCAGCCATAACATCGGCTACCACCATCTTTATCAAGCAGGCAATCTTAGTAAGGTCCAAGACTATATTTTTTATACGTTTTCAGACCATTACACTGCTGTACCTCAACTCGATGCGATCGGCTTTGGTTCTGAAGATGGTAACTACGTCGGTTTCCGCAAAGAAGCCAACAAAGGCTACACCTTGATGGTGCAAGACGAACGCACCAATGATCAGCTGGTCATTTACCGTGGCAGCAAAATTAGTGAAGACATTCGATCGGTGATTTCAGGTTACGATCCTAGAATCCGTCCTTGGTACACACCCATTGCGACACAGAAAAAACCGTTATGGTCACCAATTTATGCCAATGCTGACGAACGTCAAGAAATCACCTTATCTGCTCTAGCGCCTATCTATGATGATAATGAATTCAAAGCCGTCGTAGTCAGCGACATCAAAATCAATACCTTCAATGCGTTTCTCAGAAAGCTCAAAGATAGAACGGATGCCTCTGTTTACATCATCGATAAGCAGCAACGCTTGGTCGCGCACTCAGGCGGAGGCAGTGTCGTTTCATGGGGCACAGGACAAACCAACAAAGGGCAACGCAAACTAGCAACAGAGAGTGCTAATCCAGTCATACGTGAGAGTGCTAGCTACGTAGAGCAATTCCACCTAATCGAGAATTTGGGCGAGCAGCGCTTTAGTTTTAGCCTAGACAACGAACGCTACTTCAACCAAATCACCCCATACGAAGATGAGCACGGGCTCACGTGGTTTATTGGGGTGTCGATCCCTGAAAGCAATCTGCTCGGTGAATTGCCAGAAAATCAAAGAAACAGTTGGTTGCTTGGGCTAGCACTGAGCTGCATTGGGGTCATTGCAGGATTAATTGCCTTTAATCGCGCAACCCAACCCATCACCTCGACAGCGGATGCGGCAAAACGCCTTACTAAGGGCGATTGGGACACGAGCATGCCAAAAACAGGGCATATATATGAAACCAGCATGTTGGTCGAGTCATTCAATGAAATGACCAACAACTTAAAGGCTTCGTTTCATGCATTACAGTCTCAACTTACCTATGACTCATTAACCAAGCTATACAGCCGTGAAGGCTTTATTGACGCTGCCAAGAAACACCCCGACAACGAAAAAGGCACACTGTATTTGATTGGTATTGATCGCTTCCGAGACATCAATGACAGCCTAGGTCATTACAATGGCGACCAGCTACTTATCATTGCGGCCGCTCGTTTAAGAGGCACACTGCCATCCGAATACCTACTAGCTCGCACTGGTGGTGATGAGTTTGCCATCTACGCGCCAAACGTAACGCAAAGCGATGATGTTCAGCTGCTGACTAACCGCTTACTTCAAACCTTCGCTTCCCCATTTTCAATGGAATCGGAAAGCGTGGTGATTAAGGTATCGATGGGGATAGTGAATGTCTCGAATCTTCACGACATTACACTCCTGCTACGCAGCAGCAGCATTGCATTGAGCAATGCGAAACAAGACAAAACCAGTGTCTGTATTTATAGCCTTGAAATGGGCAAAGCATCGAGACATCGCACCAAGATGTTAGCGCGGATGAACCGAGCGATTGAGCTTCAACAGTTCGAACCGTTTTATCAGCCTATTATTGATCTGGAATCTGGCTCGACCATAGGAGCAGAAGCTTTAGCTCGCTGGATAACGGATGAAGGGGTGATCTCGCCACTCGAGTTCATTCCTCTCGCGGAAGAGAGCGGGCTCATTGACGATATCGGAAAACAAATTCTGCATAAGTCGTGTCGAGATACAGCCATCGCGATTGAGTCAGGAAAATGGAGCAAGGACTTCTCGATTCACGTCAACCTGTCGGTCGTTCAGCTAAGCGAAAGTGGCTTTGTGGAACAAGTAAAAGGCACGTTGCGAGACACAAATCTACCAGCAAGCAACCTGACACTAGAGATCACCGAATCACGCATCGTCGACAACGACCCGACCATCATCGATAACATGCTGACTCTAAAAGCACTAGGGATATCAATTGCGATTGATGACTTTGGTACCGGCTATTCGTCACTGGCTTATTTACACAAACTGCCATTTGATTGCTTAAAGATCGATCGCAGCTTTGTCAGCAAACTTGATAAAGAGAACCTAGATAGCTCCATCGTCGCGGCCATCGTTAACATCACTAAGGGCTTCAAAGTAAGCTTGGTGGCAGAGGGCGTTGAAACACAGCAACAGGCTGAACTTCTCAAGCAGCTGCAGTGCCCGCTTGCTCAAGGCTTCTTATACAGTCGCCCAGTTCCGTTTGACCAATGGCCTACCGACCTCATCAACTCCAAGCAAAGTGCCAAGGTCAAACAAAATACCACTGAGAGTCTCACCTAAACCAGGCAGAAATCGAATGAGTCAGATACAAAAATGCCAGCATGATGCTGGCATTTTTTATTGTTCTATTCTCTATCGAGCGATTAGATAACGCGAGAGAATTGCTGCTGGCGAGCCTTTGCACGTAAGTATTTATCAAAACACATACAGATGTTACGGATCAGCAAGCGGCCACGCAGAGTAACGCGGATTTCTTTGTCATCGACTTCAACCAAATCATCGTTGATGAAGGTTTGTAGAAGCTCTAAATCTTCTTTGAAGTAGCGATTAAAGTTAACCGAGAACTCAGATTCGATCATTGTTTTATCAAGCTTGAAGTTACAAATCAGCTGCTTGATCACTTCACGACGTAGAAGGTCGTCACTGTCTAGAGCAACACCTTTCCAAAGTGCATGACGCAGGTCATTCACCTGAGCGTAGTACTTCTTCAGCTCTTTCTGATTTTGTGCGTAAGCATCACCAACCATAGAAATTGCAGAAACACCGAAACCAATTAAGTCAGCTTCACCTTGGGTGGTGTAGCCTTGGAAGTTACGATGCAGAATACCTTCACGCTGTGCTACGGCTAGCTCATCTTCAGGTAGTGCGAAGTGATCCATACCAATGAACTGGTAACCCGCTCCCGTTAGCGTCTCGATGGTATCTTGCAAGATAGCCATTTTCTCTTTCGCTTCAGGTAGATCTTCGTCTTTAATCTTACGCTGCGCCGCAAACAGCTGAGGCATGTGTGCGTAGTTAAATACCGATAAACGGCCCGGCTTCATTTCTAACACTTGCTTCAATGTTTCAGCGAACAAAGTTTGAGTCTGCTTTGGTAGGCCGTAGATCAAATCCAGATTAGTTGAACGGAAGCCTAGCTCTTTCGCTCGTTTAACCATCGCAATGATGAACTCTTCATCTTGCTCACGGTTAACCAGTTTCTGCACTTCTTTATTGAAGTCTTGCACGCCAATGCTCAGGCGGTTGAAGCCTTCGTTACGCAGGTGGTCAAGTACGTCTAGCTCAATCTCACGCGGGTCAACTTCAATACTGATTTCAGCGTCAGCAGTGAAATTAAATTCCTCACGCAGAATCATCATCAAGCGAGTAATTTGTGTTTTGGTCAAGAACGTTGGCGTACCACCACCGAAGTGCAATTGCGTTACTTCACGGCCATTCAACAAAGAGGCGCGCTGGCGGATTTCATGTTCAATCACATCTAAGTACTCATCCGCTTTATGCGAGTGACGAGTAATGACTTTATTACAACCACAGTAGTAACAAAGCTTGTGGCAGAACGGGATATGCACGTAAAGAGAGAGTGGACGCTCAGGATATTGAGTACACGCCATGTCGTAATCAGCGACGGTAAACGCTTCATGAAACTCCAACGCAGTTGGGTATGAGGTGTAACGAGGTCCCGAATAGTTGTACTTGTTTAAGATCTCTTGATCCCAAACGATTTGCTGATTCGTTGTTACTGGCTTGCTCGACATAGCGGTATTTCCAATTTAGATCCGCGAGAACCTAAGGTCTCTCAAATCATTTTACATACATTAAAATATAGACGGGTTATTTTGCCACACGACCTGTAAGGTCGTTCCAAGACAAAATCAATTTTTTAGACAAAAACTCAGAACTGCTAGCTTGATCACTAACAAAGCGTCGGGATTAACGAGACGCAAAAGGTAAGAAGGCTCATTTAACACTATCTATAAAGATAAGGTGTCTCAAGAACACCCTGTATTAAACAAGCCTCTATTTTAAATAGTCTTAGCGACTAGATCATCTGAATGTTGATTTGGTTGTTGAGAGGTTTAACCTTCTCTTGCAACCTTTTCAGATCTTCAATGACCGCATCATTCAAGCGAGTCTCTGCCTTATGGCGCGTGAGATTCTGCTGCATGCGCTCTTTCTTCGTCAGTTCCTGTCTTGCCTCTCCGCGAGCCATATCTTTTACGATATGGTACAGCTCAGAAAGAGCAGGATACTCAGAATCAAAATCGACACGCTCATCACCCTGAACATTATCCATAATGATACACACTCGGATACTGATCTCAGGTAAGTCACATTGCCCTTGAATGCCCGCTAAGCACAAAGTATTTACGTTTTCGTAAATCGTCGCGTTGCGTTTTTCAATGGCTAGTGCTTGATGCTGCTTTTGCAACTCCGTCTGCTTCTTCACTTGAAGTAGAAGGTAACCTGCGTAAGAGCCCAAGCCGAGAATGATAATTCCACCAGCAATTGCTAATAAGGTTACGTTCACTGGCTATTAACCTTTAAAGCTGTCTAAATCGAAATCTTCGAATTGAGATAGCAAGTCTTCGTCAGAGCTCGCTTTCTTCTTAGAGGCAACCGGTGCTTCTTCGAAGATCTCTTCTTCATCGTCTTCTGGCTCTAGTAGACCTAAGCGTCCCATTAGGTGTTCGATACGATCAAGTTTCTCATCAACAAACTTCTGTAGACCAGCACCTAGGTTTTCACCATTTTCGATACGATCTAGGAGTGTGTTCAGTTGAGCGTCATTCTCAAGCATCTCTAACTCTTGTTCGTTAGATAGCTTGCGCTCTTGTTTAGTCGGCTTCTTCGCTGGTTCAACGATCAGCGGAATTTTTTTCTTGCTGCCTAAACGTGGATCACGAGCTTGTGCAGCTTTACGCTGTTTTGCTTCGCTACCATCTGAGTGACGGCTGCCAGACTTAAGGCCTTTACGCTTTTTAACACGCTTACGTTCACGACCTTCAACATCAGATTCACTACGGTTACGAGTAACCATAGGCTCCGGAGCGCCAAGTGCTCCCGGCTTTCTTGATTTCTTACTACGACCCATTACTGCACTTTCCTCAGTAAAATTACATCATTTCCAAAAAATTCTAGTTCGAGCTTATCCCGCTCTGCCAAAAACTGGAATGTTTGACGACTAAAGAAGACGACATGTGTCGGGTCATTCTTGTAGTGCCAACCAGCAAACGCGTCTACGTCTATTACTAGTTTAGTCATAAGACCAATCCAGCCCTTGGGTTTAACTAAATTCAACCATTGCTGCCACACTTTGTGTGGGTGATAAAGATGCTCTATCACCTCCGTGGCAGTCATAAAGTCATACGTTTTTTCCAACACAGAGGGTTCTGGGTGGTAATAGATATCGTACAACTCCATGGTGTGTCCGGCTTCTTCTAACATAATAGATAGCGTAGGGCCTGGGCCACAACCAAAATCCAACCCGTGTGAGTTAGATGAAATTTTGTCTGTTAGTGGATCCGCGATGCGAGATAAAAAGCGGCGATAGCCTGCATCACTAGGATCGTTCTCATGGAGATCATAGTGTGCTTTTTCTTCTTTTGCTTCTAACCTTTGTTCAGGTTTAACAAATACCAGTTCACATTGCTGACACTGCAGATAGGCTCTGCGTTTGTCTTCAAAATAGTGATTCACGCCTTGGTGATGGCATAAGGGACAAGTATACATAGCACATCCTTAAACAGGGATGCGAAACATACCAGAAACTGAGTTTATAGTGGAGAGGTATTGGGTGTTTTTTCATCAAATCAATAAAAAAAGCGATAGGAAAACCTATCGCTCTCTAAATCTGCCTATATCGGCCAAAATTTGCATACTCAACTTGGTACACAAATCTCCATTTGTTATTGGTGCTTTCCATGCCAAATTTGTTTGTTGTTCATCGTCCTGATGAGTTTTGGCTATCCTTTTCTAACACCTTGTTGCTGGGCTGTCCTAGCCTGATCCATTTCTGTCTATACCGTTAGACTAGATGATCATCCATATCTAAGTCAGCTCCTAGCTGATGGCGGTTACTTTACCGTGTTACAAAAAGACTACAAGAGTGCGACTTCACACTTTTGTACACAAATCGATCACACATTGATAAATCAGACATAAACACAAAACGCATTAATAAAACCAATACAAAAGAAAACGCCCCGACCATTACTGATCGGGGCGTCTCTTCAATCTCGCTCGAACGTACATTCCTTTACTCTGGCTAAGAGCAAGAAACCGACAAATTAGTGTAAACCACCAACGTACTTCGATAAGGTATCAATATCAGCGTCTGTTAACTTTTTAGCTACATCACGCATCATCGCATTCATGTCGTTATTACGGTCACCATCGCGGAATTTTTCAAGTTGAGCCTTGATGTAATCTGCGTGCTGACCTGAAATCTTAGGGAAACCAGAAAGTTCGGTACCATTACCACGAGGGCCATGACAAGCAATACACGCCGTTACCCCGCGTTCTGCGTTACCCGCTGTGTAAAGAACCTTACCTTCATCTACTACATTTTCAGGAGTAGAGTTACTAGAGATAGGTAGAGAGGCGTAGTATGCCGCTAGGTCAGCCATATCTTCTTCAGATAAAGGCATCGCCATTGCACCCATTACAGGTTCGTAACGACCTTGCTTACCACTACTTGTCATACCTAGCTTAAGCTCTTTTAACTGCTTCTCTAGATACTTCTCATGTTGACCAGCCAGCTTAGGGTACTGAGTGATCAGGCTGTTGCCGTCAGCACCGTGGCAGGCAACACATGTTTGTGATTTGGCTTTACCAGCTTCAATACTACCTTGAGCCCATACTGAGCAGCTGGCTAAAAGACTCAAAATTAGCGCTAATTTCTTCATGACATTCCATTATAATTATCAAGCTTCCAGTACCACTCTATGTTGCCACTCATGGTACAATAGGCGACCTTATGCCGAGCACGGTTATTTTACACAAATTCACAAAAAAGTAATCAATCGACTACACAAAGTCGAGATGGAGTTAACAGTGAGCGTAAAAATTCATTATCAAAACACGCATTTCATTACCAGTGCACCTGATATTCGTCATTTACCAGAAGACGAAGGGATCGAAATTGCGTTTGCAGGACGCTCCAATGCTGGTAAATCTAGCGCGCTAAATCGCGTTACAAACCAAAAAAGCTTGGCGAAAACCAGTAAAACACCCGGTCGAACTCAGCTAATCAACCTATTTAAGGTAACGGACGGTTGTCATATCGTCGATTTACCTGGATATGGCTTTGCTCAAGTACCACTTGAGATGAAGAAAAAATGGCAGAAGTCGCTAGGTGAATACCTACAACGACGTGAAAGCCTGAAAGGTTTAGTGGTATTGATGGATATCCGTCACCCAATGAAAGACCTTGACCAACAAATGATCTACTGGGCTATCGATAGCCGCATCCCAGTACAGGTTTTGTTAACAAAAGCAGACAAACTGAAAAGTGGTGCGCGTAAAGCACAGCTACTGAAAATCCGTAACGATGCAAAATCTTTCGGTGGTGATGTTGCGGTTGATGTCTTCTCTTCAATGAAGGGCATCGGCGTTGACCAACTGCGTGCCAAGATGGATGAGTGGTTTGCGCCTGCGCTTGCTGATCAAATCATTGATGAGTTAGCAGACGAAGAGCACAACGACTCAGAGTAGTTCCTCTACTTATCGCTATAGGTTAGAGCACTTACAACACGTGATTTAGCCTTATCAATGCCCCTCCTTATATAGGTGGGGTATTTTTTTGCCCAAAAATGAGTGAGTTAAGTATAAGTTTTTAGTTTTAAAAATCGGATTTAGCCACTAAAACCAATAGAAGTGAACCATACTAAAAGACACATCTAAATAATCAGAACAATGAGAAAGGAATACTCATGTGGAAAACACCATTGGCCATCATTGCACTTATGTTGGTCTCACTGACAGGGTTTGCCTCTGAAGCAGAACAAGAACAAGAACAAGCCCCACTGATCAATGTCGATATGACCTTAGACCTCGATGGCATGGAAAAGTACGCCCAAGACGCGAGTGAGTCTCTTGAGGTGATATCGCAATCTTTGCAAGCGATAGTCAACAACCCCAACCTAAGCGACGACCAGCAACAAGCCCTCAATCAAACGGTTGAAAGTATCAATAAGCTTGCGAGCTCCACCAAGACATCACTCAATCAACTGCCACAAGCCTTAGACCAATCTCGACTCGCCTTTAAACAAACCAGTCAAATGCTGTTGGATGACATTCAGACCAAGATCATCATTGCGCTGGCGGCCGTTATCGCCGTCATTATTATCGCTTTGACCGCTATCTATCTGCTTATCCTGAAACCCATGCAGCAAACCTTGGTAAAAGCGACCAACAATATCTCTTCGATGGCACAATCCATCCAGATCACCGCCGAAGCACTGAAATACAGCACCGAGAAACAACAGAAAATCATGGATTACATTGAGCATTCACCGACTCAATACACTGATAAATAAGGCGTAATCCATCAATCCTTTATCGATAACTTGTAAAATAAAAGTTATTTCAAGTGATAAAACAATCGACTTAGAGACGGATTTAAATTACCAAAAGCTGATCGAATTTCAGATCTAAGGCAAATCAGGGGTTTATCACTGTGCTTGAGAAAGTGTAATAAAAGGCACTAAAAATGAGAGGTTTTACGGGGGAATGATAGGTTGGAAATATTTTTCTTTCGCACAAGAAAAAACGCCCCAGTCAAATACTGACTGGGGCGGCTGAATCAGCCTAATCCAATAACGTGAAACAAAAGGTCTGAAAGATAGAACATCTTACCTCTGTACCCTACGAGATTTAATGTACAACAATTGCTCAGAAATGAAAACAACTTTTGTAGTTTTTTTTCATGAATGTTTTATTAAAACACCTAAATTCTTATTACGACTTAACTTTATTTGAGACAAAAAAAAGCCAGTGTTTGTGCACTGGCTCATACTAATTTGCTTATTAAGGTCAAAAACTGATTAGTGGGCTTGATCCCAGTTGTCACCGTGGCCAGCTTCCGCGACAAGCGGCACTTCTAGCTCTGCAGCGGATTCCATCAATTCTTGTACTTTACTTTCAATTTCGGCTAAAGATGACTCTTCCACTTCAAACACCAATTCATCGTGTACCTGCATAAGCAGTTTTACACGACCATCGCCTTCCGCTTGAATCCACTCATCCACCAACAACATCGCTTTCTTAATGATGTCCGCTGCTGTGCCTTGCATTGGCGCATTGATCGCCGCGCGTTCAGCAGCTTTACGACGCATGCCATTACGAGATTGAATCTCAGGAAGGTGCAGTCGACGACCGTAAATGGTTTCAACGAAGCCTTGCTCTGAAGCAGCACTGCGCGTGTCTTCCATATACTGCATTACGCCAGGGTAACGCTCGAAGTAAGTGTCCATGTAGTGCTGTGCTTCGCCACGAGGAATACCCAGTTGCTTAGCCAAGCCAAAGGCACTCATACCGTAGATAAGACCGAAGTTAACGGCTTTAGCACGACGACGTTGTTCAGTGGTCACACTCTCAATATCAACACCAATGATCTCAGCAGCCGTTGCCGCGTGGATATCTTTGCCTTGTTGGAATGCTTCCAGAAGCGCTTTATCACCCGAAAGGTGCGCCATGATACGCAATTCAATTTGAGAGTAATCGACCGCTAGAATCTTCCAGCCATGTTGTGCAACGAATGCTTGGCGGATACGACGACCTTCTTCATTACGAATTGGGATGTTCTGTAGGTTTGGATCTGTTGAAGACAAACGACCCGTTGCTGTCACCGCTTGGTGATAAGACGTATGAACACGACCCGTTTCAGCGTTGATCATCTTCGGTAGTTTATCTGTGTAGGTAGACTTGAGTTTCGCAAGGCCACGATACTCAATGATCAGCTTAGGTAGCGGGTAATCAAGAGCCAGCTCTTGCAGCACTTCTTCGTTGGTTGAAGGTGCACCTGATGGCGTTTTCTTGATAACAGGCAGACCCATTTTCTCAAACAGGATCGCTTGCAGCTGTTTTGGCGAGTTCATGTTGAACTCTTGCTCTGCAATCTCGTAGGCTTTCTGTTCTAGCTCATCCAATCGAACCGCAATCTCTTGCGATTGAGCGCCTAGCAGCATGTCATCGATGAATACGCCAGTGCGTTCAATGCGAGACATAACAGGGATCAGTGGTACTTCGATTTCTTCATAGATGGCTTTTAGCTTTTCATCTTGCTCAATGTTTTCCATCAAACGGTTATGAAGACGTAAAGTCACGTCAGCATCTTCTGCTGCGTATGGAGACGCTTCACCCAGCTCAATCTGGTTGAAAGTAAGCTGCTTCTTACCTTTACCTGCGATTTGCTCAAATGAGATGCAGCTGTGCTGAAGGAAACGCAGCGCTAGGCTATCCATATCATGCTTGCCGCCAACGCTATTAAAAACATAAGACGCTAGCATGGTGTCGTGCTTGATGCCTTTCATCTCGATACCGTAGCGCGCTAAAACGCTCATATCGTACTTCAGGTTTTGACCGACTTTAGCCTGTGCGTCATCTTCAAGAATCGGCTTAAGCTGTTCAAGTACCCAATCACGGTCGAGTTGTTGAGGTGCATCTAGGTAATCATGGGCAACCGGTACGTAAGCGGCAACGCCTTCTTCGGTTGCGAATGATAGACCAACAAGGTTAGCCACCATGTAGTCCAAGCTGTCTGTTTCAGTATCAAAGGCAAACACCTCTGACGCTTTCAGTTTCTCTAGCCACGCATTAAAAGAGGCTTCATCTAAGATGGTTTCGTAGTTGCTGCGATCAATCGTCACTGCAGAGGTGTTCATTTCTACGGTAGAAGTGGTTGATGCCGTGCTGCTACGCACAGCACCCGACTTTTCATCCGCCTCAACCACGCCGCTGCCGCCTTCAAGTAGCTCGTTCAACCAAGATTTGAAGACCAGTTGACCGTATAGCTTAATCAGCTCATCCGTATTTGGTTGTGCTTTTACAAGCGACTCAGGTGTCTCTTCTAACTCGACGTCCAGTTTGATCGTTGCAAGCTCGTAAGACATCTCAGCGTTGTCTTTATTATCAATCAGCTTCTTAGCCATGGTTTTTGAACCACGGAAGCCAAGAGCGGCAATATCATCCAGGTTTTGATACAGCTTTTCGATGCTACCAATGCCTTGTAGTAGAGCAGTTGCTGTTTTGTCACCAACACCTGGAACGCCAGGAATGTTATCCACTTTATCGCCCATCAGTGCAAGGTAGTCGATAATCAGCTCAGGTGGGATGCCAAACTTCTCTATCACGCCTTCGCGATCCATAACCACGTTGGTCATGGTGTTGATCAAAGTAACGTTGTCATCAACCAGCTGCGCCATATCTTTATCGCCAGTACTGATCAAAACCGGCATGCCCGCTTTAGATGCTTGAGAAGCTAGCGTACCAATCACATCATCCGCTTCAACGCCTGGGATCGAGATAAGTGGTAGACCCATTGCGCGAATCACGTTGTGCAAAGGTTCGATCTGACAACGTAGATCATCCGGCATAGGTGGACGATTAGCCTTGTACTCTGGGTACATGTCATCACGGAACGTCTTTCCTTTTGCATCAAAAATAACCGCAATACGATCAGAAGCAAATTGACGCATCATGCTGCGCAGCATGTTAACTACACCGTAAACCGCGTTAGTCGGGATATCACCATTGCTCATGGTGCCAGGGTAAGCATGAAACGCGCGATATAGGTAAGAAGAGCCATCGATCAGAATCAATGGATTATCAGGAATACGAGCCATAATGTTTGTGTATCCAGTAAGTACAGAAATTATCTGTTAAGAATGCCACGTCTGTTGGTTGGATTCCACGTTGTCGATCTGTATCCGTTCACTCGGTTGTGTTCGTTATAATCGATTTGTTGTTATTTTTTGTTCTTAGACGCAAGCGTTCTGTGGATAACTCTGTTTATATTATTTATCCACCCTGTTGAGAACTACGGTGAACAACTCAAAAAACACCAATAAACAACTGAAAATAAAGAATAATTTTACAGATCTAACAGATGATCAACGATCTTTTCTCGATCTTGCGTTGTGGAAAAGAATGCTGATGGCGTTTTATTCATAAAAATACGTGCCACTAAATATGCATCTTGTTGAAATGGTAGGTATAAAAAAAGGTTCATCGCG